>DAINBS010000020.1:0-18834 GCA_036732805.1 Gemmatimonadales bacterium
CGACGCCCGCGACAACCCGATTTTCGGGCTCGCGCCCCGCTGTCGCTCTGATGACACCAGCATCGTGGCGGTGGACTCCCTTGGCCGAGCCGTGGCGCGCGCCCCGGGCTGGGTGTCCCTCTCGGCCAACCACGGCGACTTCGCAGCGCGGATCACCGCCCAGGTCGAGCTCGCGCCCGCGTCCATCGGGCTCGTGACGGGCGGAGACCAGCGCGTTCCCGCCGGCAAAGCCCTGCCCCGGCCCGTCGTCGTCCAGGTGCTCTCGCGCGGCGGCACACCCATACCCGACGTCACCGTCACGTTCGCCCCCGACGACGGGGAGGGAACCGTCACGCCCGACACCGCGGTCACCGGAGCGGATGGACAGGCCCGCACGACCTGGACGATGAGTCCACGACCCGGCCGGCAGCGCCTCATGGCCAGCGTGGGCGCACTGGACAGTGTGCTGGCAGTCGTCGCGGAGGCCGATCCCCTGCGAGGGAACACCGTGGTGACGCCCGTGGACACCTCGCTCACGGGCGTGGTGGGCGACACACTCGGCGACCCGGTGACGGTGCGCGCGGCCGACTCCACCGGGGCGGCCCTCGTGGACATTCCGATCGCCTGGACCGCGCTCGACCGCGGCGCGGTGGTCGCGCTCGACACGCGAACGGACTCCCTGGGCGAGGCCCGTGCGCGCTGGGTGTTCGGCCCGCGGGCCGGCACCCAGCGGCTCCGGGTCCAGGCCGGGAACTCGCGGACCATTCCGCCCGTCACGATCGTTGCGCGCGCCGCGCCCGGCGTGCCCGCGCGGCTCGTGCTCGTGAGCGGGCGGGGACAGGCGGGCACGGTCGGCGCACGCCTTTCCAAGGCAGTCATCCTTGGCGTCCGCGACGCGTCGGGCAACGGCGTGCCTGGCGTACCGCTCGCGGTGAGAGCGCTGCAAGGCGCCGTAACGGACACCGCGCCCGTCACGGACTCGACCGGGTTCGTGGCGATCCGGTGGGATCTGGGCCGGCAGTGGGGAACGCACGCCCTGGAACTGCGCGTGGCCGGCGTGGACACCGTCGTGCGCGCGACGGCGCGCGCCCGACCGGGGGCGGCGGCGAACGTGGCCTTCCAGGATCCGCCCGCGCGGGGCACGTCCGGGACCAGGCTCCGTCTCGCCGCCCGTGTGACGGACGCCTACGGGAACCCGGTGCCCAATACGGTGGTCGTCTTCAGCGCGAATGCGGGCGCGCTCACCGCCGCCCGCGTGGCCAGCGATTCGACCGGCACGGCGGTGACCCGCTGGACACCCGCCGCCGCGCCCCAGCAACAGTCCCTCGCGGTCGCGGTCCGCGGGACCACGATCAGGACGGCGCACCCCGTCCGCGTTTCCGCCCCGGCGACGAAGTAACAACGGGGACTCAGTCGACCCGGTAGCGCTCCAGGGTCTCCAGCCCGTCCGCGTCCGCGACCACCGCGTACAGTCCGTCCCGGCCGACGCCGACGAGCCGCCGTCCCGCCGGCAGCGTCACCTGACGGACGAGTCGGCCATCGGCGTCGAACACGTCCAGCACGGGCGCCGCACCGGTGCGCACCGATCGCTCCACCCAGAGCGCGCCATCGGGGGCGATCCACGCTCCGCTGGCGCGGAAGTACGGATGCCGCTCCGCGAACTCGTTCGTTCGAATGTCCCGGGCGATGCTCTCGGGGGACAGGAACTCTGCGGGCGTGTGGCCGAGCCCGCCTCCCTCGCCGCGGCCACTCATCGGACTACTCTGGGTAAACGCGACGACGAACGCCCGCTTGTCGGCCTCGGTGACCACGAGCGGGACATACGCATACGACGGTCCACGCCGCAGGGTGCCATCCGGGTCCCGCCACTCGACGTAGTAATCGCCCGCGTGGACGATGGCGATCCGGCCGTCCGGGGCGAGTGCCCAGGCGTCCTGCGGCGCGAACGCGACCATCGGGATACCCGGGGTCATCCGCGGTCGCCGTTCCTTCTGCCAGCTCGGACGCTCCGCTCCTTTGAGCCGCGCGAGGATCTGCATCTCGTCGGTGCGCGGATCCCAGCGGGCGATGTCCACCGAGTCGCCGGGCGGCGCGTCCGGCCCCAGCGCCCATGGCGGGATGCCGAAGTAGAGCCGGCCAGCGGCGTCCGCGCCTCGTGGCGTGACCGGGTAGCGGCGGCTGCCGGCGCGCGCCGGCAGCGTGCGGTGAAGCGCGAGGTCAGGTCCAACCACCGCGAATCGCTCGTTCCCCACGTCCACCAACAGTGTGGAATCACCCGGGTACGGGAGCAACTGCGCGGGAAGCCGGAACTCCCGCGGGCCGCCGCCGACCCGTCCGATCGCGACCATGGTGCCCCGGGTGAAGTCGAGCGCCACCAGGCGTTCTTCGGTCCAGTCGGTCACGAGGACGATGCCAGTCGGCAGCTCGCGCAGCCCACGCACCTGGCTGAACGGCTCCCCGAATGACGTGATCCGCTCGGCGGTGACCCGGGGTACCGGGGCCTGCCCGTGTGCGGGAACGGGTCCGACGGCGAGCACGACCCAAACGGTGAGCGGGTGACCCCAGATCCGGCGTGGCATTTCGACTCTCGAGCGGAGCGTTCAAACCTGACAGATTCCCACCGCGTCCAATCCGTTGCGGGAGCGGGCGGCGGGCTGGCCGGCTGACGGTCGCGCCATCACCTTTCCGACGTCCCCCAAACCGGAACCGGTCATGGCGCGCTTGCCCCTTCTGTTCGCCGGCGTCCTTTCGATCTCGGCGGCCCGGGCGGCCGCCCAGTCAACCGAACCCGTGCCGATTTTCGACTCGCTGCTGTCGATCCGCTCCGTCGAGGCCTTCGTGCTGTCGCCGGACGGCAGGGACGTCGTATACGAAGTCCGCTCGGCGGACTGGAAGGAGAACGCGTACCGCACCGACCTCTGGCTCGCGCGCGCGGGCAGCGCGCCGTTCCAGCTCACACGCTCCGCCAAGGGCGCCAGCTATCCGCGGTGGTCACCGGATGGCACGTGGATCGCGTTCCTGTCGGATCGAGGCGCCGGCAACCAGATCCACCTGATCCATCCGGGCGGCGGTGAAGCGGTGCCGCTCACGGCGGAAAAGGAGGGCGTACAGCACTTCGAGTGGGCGCCGGACGGCCGCCGCATCGTGTTCGCGATGACCGATCCGGAGCCGGACGCAAGGAAGCAGCGCGCCGAGCGCTATGGGGAATTCACGCCCGAGGACGAGGACTGGCGCCTCACCCATCTCTGGCTGGTGGACGTCGTGACCGACTCGATTCCCAAGCCCACCCGGCTCACGGAGGGGCCGTTCACCGTCAACGGATACGAGTGGTCGCCCGACGGCACCCGCATCGCGATCGACCACCAGCCCAACCCGCTCCGGGAGTCCTACATCCACGGAGACATCTCGCTCGTGGACGTGGCGAGCGGAACCGTGACGCCGCTGGTGACGCAACCGGGGGACGACGGTGGTCTGGCGTGGTCGCCCGACGGGCGGTGGCTGGTCTACACCTCGAGCCTCGGCGACACCACCTCCAACTACTATCGCAATGGCCACCTGATGAAGATCGCGACATCCGGCGGAGCCCCGACAGAGCTGGCCGCCGACCTCGACGAATGGAAGAGCGGCGCTGAGTGGACGCCGACGGGACTGTACGTGACCGCGTGGCAGAAGACGGAGCGGCACGTGTTCATGGTGGACCCGAACACGGGCTGGACGCGTCCGTTCGCCACGACACCCCGCAACATCTGGGATCTCTCGTTCTCCGCCGACGGCCAGACGGTGGCCTTCACCGCGGACGCGCCGACGACGCTCACCGAGATCTACCGGACGCCGGTGGCGCCGTGGCGGCCCGTGGCGGTGACGGCCATGACGGAGCAGATCGCGAGCTGGGACGTGGGTACGAGCGAGGTGGTTTCCTGGACGAGTCGCGACGGAGCCACGATCGAGGGAGTGCTCCACAAGCCGACCGACTTCACGCCCGGTCGAAGGTACCCCCTGCTCGTCATCATCCACGGAGGACCCACGGGTATCGACTACCCGACGCCCATTCAGAACTACGTGTACCCGGTGACGGAGTGGCTGGCCAAGGGAGCGGTGGTGCTGCGGCCGAACTACCGCGGCTCCGCAGGCTACGGGGAAACGTTCCGCGCGCTCAACGTGCGCAATTTGGGCGTCGGCGATGCGTGGGACGTGTTGTCGGGCGTGGATCACCTGATCGCGCAGGGCTTCGTCGATACGACCCGCATGGGCGCCATGGGCTGGAGCCAGGGCGGCTACATCTCGGCGTTCCTCACCACCACCACGGCGCGGTTCAAGGCCATTTCCGTCGGCGCCGGCATCTCGGACTGGATGACGTACTACGTGAACACGGACATTCATCCGTTCACGCGGCAGTACCTCGAGGGAACACCGTGGAGCGACCCCGAGATCTACGCGAAGACGTCACCGATGACGCACATCAACGACGCGCGGACGCCCACCCTGATCCAGCACGGCGAGTTCGACCGCCGCGTCCCGATTCCCAACGCCTATCAGCTGTTCCAGGGGCTCCGGGACGTCGGCGTGCCGGCCCGGCTGATCGTGTACAAGGGATTCGGGCACGGGATCACGAAGCCGAAGGAGCGTCTCGCGGCGATGTGGCACAACTGGCAGTGGTTCGCGAAGTACCTGTGGGATGAGGAGGTGGAGCTGCCGATCGAGCCGAAGGAGGAGTCCGGCCGCTGACCGGCTGGCCGGGAACCTACGCGGCGGCGGCTTTGCGGAACCGGGCGGCGGCCACCCCCAGGAGCGTGCCGCCGATGAGGAGCAGGGCCAGTGTCTGGCTCCACAGGGCGCCGAGTCCGGCGCCCTTGAGGAAGACGGCGCGCACGATCTCAAGGAAGTGCCGCAGCGGGTTCAGCAGCGTGATCCACTGGAACACCGCCGGCATGCTGTTCACCGGGAACATGAAGCCCGAGAGCAGGATGGCGGGCAGGAACACCAGGAACGTCGTCAGGAAGGCCTCCTGCTGGGTCTTCGAGACCGTCGAGATCAGCAGGCCCAGGCCCAGGCCGGAGAGCAGGAAGAGCACGCTCGCCAGCAGGAGCATGAACAGGCTGCCGCGGAACGGAATGCCGAACCACGTGAGCGCCACGGTGGTGACAATGGCGAGGTCCACGAGGCCGATGAGCGCGAACGGAATGGTCTTGCCCGCGATCAGCTCCCCAGCCGTGAGCGGGCTCACCTTCAGCTGCTCCAGCGTGCCGATCTCCGCCTCCCGCACGATGGCGAGCGACGTGAGCAGCAGCGAAACCAGCAGGATCATCACGCCCACGACGGCCGGCACGTTGTAGTCGCAGCTCGAGAGACCAGGATTGAACCACGGGCGTTCGCGCAGCTCGACCGGCGGGGCGCCCCGCGGCGCCACGCGGAGCGCGTACTCCCGGATGATCCGCTCCGCGTAGCCCTGGGCCACGAAGGCCGTGTTCGAGTTCGTGCCGTCGAGCAGCAGCTGCACGCGGGCGCCCGTCCCGTCCCGCAGCGCAATGGAGAAGTCCGGGGGAATCTCGACGCCGAGCACCGCGTCGCCGTGATCGAGCGCGTTCACGATTTCGGCGGGCCGGCTCCCGCGGCGCACCACCTCGAAGTAGCCGGAGGCGGTGAGGACGTCCACCAGCTCCCGCGAGGCCCGCGACTCGTCGTGATCCACGACGATCGTCGGCGTCTTCCAGATGTCGGTGGATACGGCGTAGCCGAACACGACGAGCTGGAGGATGGGGGCCACGAAGATGATGCGCGCCAGCCGCGGATCCCGGAAGATCTGGCGGAACTCCTTGCCCACCATGGCGAGTACCCGATCCAGCCCGTCGCGCCACCACATGCTCAGTCGATCTCCTTGCGGAAGACGCGGGTGGCCGCCGTGATGCCCACGACCGCGAAGACGATCATGAGCAGGCCCTGGACGCGCAGCACGTCCGGCCCCACGCCCTTGAGGAAGATCCCCCGCGTGACGACCAGGAAGTAGCGCGCGGGGATGACGTACGTGATGACGCGCAGCGGCGCCGGCATGACGTCGATGGCGTACATGAAGCCCGAGAGCAGGAACGCCGGCAGGAAGGTGGCGATCATGGCGATCTGGGTCGCGAGGAGCTGCGACCGCGCGACCGCCGAGATGAACATGCCGAGGCCCGAGGCGCCGATCACGAACGCGAGCGAGAGCAGCATGAGCAGGGCCACGCTGCCGCGGAACGGCACGTCGAACAGGAAGACACCGATCAGGCTGACGATCGCGATGTCCACGAGCCCGATCCCGACGTAGGGCAGGAGCTTGCCGAGCACGACCTCCGCCCGCCCGATCGGGGTGGCCGCCAGCTGCTCCATCGTACCGCGCTCCCATTCACGCGCGATCGTGAGGGACGTGAGCATGGCGGCGATGATCATCATGATCACGGCGACCAGGCCCGGCACGATCATGTTGCGGCTGGTTAGCTCCTCGTTGTACCAGACGCGGGTGCGTGGCTCGATCGGCAGGCGGGCGGGCGCGCCGTCGAGGCGCACGGTGCCGGCAAACGACTGGACGATGGCGCCGGCGTACCCCAGCGCGATCGTGGCCGTGTTCGCGTCGCTCCCGTCCACGATGGCCTGCACCGCCGCCGTGCCGCCGGCGTCCAGCGTCTCGGCAAAGTCGGGCGGAATGACCAGGGCGACGCTCACCGTCCCGCGGTCGAGCAGCCGGTCGATGTCGGCGGGGCGCTCCAGGGTCCGGGTGATGGTGAAATACCCCGAGGACCTGAACGCGTCGAGCAGCGCCCGGCTCCGGGCCGAGCCGTCCTCGTCGAGCACCGCCATGCGGATGTCGTCCACGTCCCAGCTGATGGCGTAGCCGAAGAGTACGACCAGCAGGGCGGGCAGCAGGAACGCGAGGTAGAGGCTCCGGGCGTCCCGGCGCAGCTGCGTGGTCTCCTTGCGCGCGACCGCGAGCAGGCGGGTCCTGTTGAGCACGGCTTCAGTCCACCGGCGCGCCGCCCTCGGCGCGCACCAGGGCCACGAACACGTCCTCGAGCGACGGCTCGATCTGCTCGATGCCCGTCACCGTCACCCCGTGGGCCGTGAGCCGCGCCGGCAGGGCCGCACGGGCCCCGGCCACATCGGTCACCGCGACGTGGAGCACGCGCCCGAACATCGCCGCTTCGATCACGCCGGGAACCGCCATGAGGGCCTCCGCGCCGCGGGGAGCGTCCGACACACGGACCTCGAGGATCGGCTCCCGCATGGCGGCGCGCAGACCGCGTGGCGTGTCCAGCGCGATGAGCTTCCCCCGGTTCATGAGCGCGAGCCGGTGGCAGTACTCGGCTTCCTCCATGTAGTGGGTCGTGACGAAGATGGTCGTGCCCTGGTCGGCCAGCGCGTAGATGAGGTCCCAGAACGCGCTGCGAGAGATGGGATCGACGCCGGAGGTCGGCTCGTCCAAGAACAGGATGGGCGGCTCGTGCAGCACCGCGCAGCCCAGCGCCAGGCGCTGCTTCCAGCCCAGCGGCAGCTCCGCGGTGAGCCGGTCCCGCTGCTCGGCGAGCCCCGCCATCTCCAGCACCCAATCCCGCCGCACCGCCCGCCGGGCGCCGGGCACGCCGTACAGCCGCGAAAAGAACGCGATGTTCTCCTCCACCGTCAGGTCGCCGTAGAGGGAGAACAGCTGAGACATGTAGCCGATGCTGCGCTTGATGGCACGGGTCCCGGTCATGAGGTCGTGCCCCGCCACCGTGCCTCGCCCCGACGTAGGCAGCAGGAGCCCGGTGAGTATCCTGATCGTCGTGGTCTTGCCCGCACCGTTCGGACCCAGGAATCCGAAGATCTCCCCCCCGCCCACTTCGAAGCTGACATGGTCCACGGCCACGAAGTCGCCGAAACGCCTGGTGAGGCCCTCGGCGACCACGGCCGGCGCGCCGCCCCGGGCCGTCATGCTGCCTCCGCCATGGCGATGCGCATGATGAACACGTCTTCGAGCGACGGCTCCACGGGCCGCAGCTCCCGGACTGAGAACCCGCCATCGCGGAGCGCCGCCTCCACCTGCGGGGCGTCGGCACCGGCGTCCCGCACCGTCACGTGCAGCCGGTCGCCGAACACGGTGGCGCCCCGAACCGCGGGGTGCCGCCGCAGCGCCTCCCGGGCGGCCCGTACCCGGTCCACCAGGACGGCGAGCACGGCGCCGCCGAGGGAACCGCGGAGGGCATCCGGCGTGTCCAGGGCGAGCACGCCCCCCCGGTGCAGCAGCGCGAGCCGGTCGAAGCGCTCGGCTTCGTCCATGTACGCGGTGCTCACGACCGCTGTGACTCCCTGGGCGACCATCTCGTGGATGATCAGCCAGAGATCCCGCCGGGAGATGGGATCCACCCCGAACGTGGGCTCGTCGAGCAGCAGGATCTCCGGCTGGTGGATCAACGCGCACGACAGTCCGAGCTTCTGCTTCATGCCGCCGGAGAGCTTCCCCGCCAGCCGATCGCGGAAGGGGCCGAGGTTGGAGAACCGGAACAGGCGCTCGAGGCGGGCCGAGCGCTCCGCCCGCGGCACCTGGTAGAGGTCGGCGTAGAACTCCAGGTTCTCGAGCACGGTGAGGTCGGTGTACAGCCCGAACCGCTGCGACATGTACGCGAGATCGTGCTTGACGCGCTCGGGATCGCGCGCGACGCTGACTCCGTTCAGCTTGGCGTCGCCCGACGACGGGCGGAGCACGCCGGCGAGCATGCGCAGCGTGGTGGTCTTCCCCGCGCCGTCCGGACCCACCAGCCCGAACAGCTCGCCGCGGCCGACCGTGAACGTGAGGCCGTCCACCGCCCGGACGCTCCTGAACGACCGGGTGAGACCCTCCACCAGGATCGCGGGGCCTCCGGGGGCGCTCACGGGGCGAGTGCGAGCCGCACGTCGGCCGGCATGCCGGGCTTGAGTTCCCGCGCGGTGTCGCCGGTGATCCGCACCTTCACGGCGAAGACCAGTCTCACCCGCTCTTCGGTGGTCTGTACGCTCTTGGGCGTGAACTCCGCCTCGGAGGCGATGAACGCCACCTCGCCCCCGTACTCCCGGCCCGGATAGGTGTCGGAGCCGATGGTGGCGGGCGCACCGAGGGTCACGGCGCCCACGCGGTCTTCCTTGACGTAGACGCGCACCCAGCGGTCGTCGGGGTTCATCAGGGTGAGCACGGCCGCGCCCGGGGCGACCGTTTCGCCGGGCTCGTGGTGGCGCACCGTCACGACCGCGTCGAACGGTGCCAGGATCGTGGCGTTGGCGAGCGAGGCTTCAGTGGCCCGGAGGGCGCCCTCCATCTGCGCCACCTGGGCGCGCTGTGCCTCGATCCGCTCGGTGCGCGTGCCCGTCTCGAGCAGCTTGAGCTGTTCCGCGGCCTGGGCGAGCTGGCTCGCCGCCATCTGTTGCGCGAGGTCCGCCTTGTCGAGAGCCTCCCGGCTCACGGCTCCGCCCTCGTGCAGGCGGCGAACCCGCGCCAGATCGCGGTCGGCGTCGTCCAACCGCTGGCGGGCGGCGTCGCGCGCCGCGAGCGCCTGCGCGATCTCCTCGCTGCGGTATCCCCGCTCCAGCTCCCGAAGCAGGGCCCGGGCAGCGTCAACCTGGGCCGAGGCCTGATCCCGGCGCGCCAGCAACTCCGCCTGATCCAGCGCGGCCAGTGTGTCGCCCTGGCGCACGGGGTCGCCTTCGCGCACCAGCACCCGCTCCAGCCGTCCAGTCAGCTGGAACCCTAGCCGCGCCTCGGTCGCCTCGACCGTCCCGGAGGCCGTGAGCGCGTCGCGCGCACCCGCGCCACGCAGGAAACCGAACCACACAACCAGGGCCGCCACCGCGACCGCCCCGGCAACGAACGCGACGCGTTTCCGCTTCGTCATGGCGTCTCTTCTCCGATGTCTTCCACCCAGGCGAGGTCAAGCAACCCGACGACGCGCGCCAGGTCCACGCGGGCGGCGATGGCCCCGTGCGTCGCTTCGACCAGGGCTGCCCGCGCCGCGAGCAGGTCCGCCTCGGCATTGAGGTAATCCGTCTGCGTCCCGCTGCCGGCGTCGAGGCGCAGCGTCTCGATGCGCACGACCTCGGCGAATCGGGTCACGGCCGTCTCGAGGCTCGCGACGCGGGCCGCGGTCCCCTCGACGGCGGCCAGCGCCCGGTCCACGTCGCGCGCCACCTGCTGCTCGACCGCGCGCACGCGCTGCGCGGCCGCCCGGCTCTCGGCGCCGGCCCGCGCCGCGGCGCCGGCCACCGCCCCGCCGGTGAACAGGGGATAGGACAAATGGACTCCCAGGTTCCACTCCAGCTGGTGCTCGGTGTCGAGGCCGCCGCGGTCCATGTACGCGCCGAACAGGTCGAGCGTGGGCCAGCGGGCGGCCGTGGCGACCGCGCGGCCCGCGTTGGCCGCCGCCTGCTCCCTTCGGGCCCGCTCGAGCACCGGGTTCGCCGCCAGGGCGCGCGTCAGGAGGTCGTCGCGGGCGGGCTCCGGCGCCGTCGCACCCTCGACGGCGACGAGCCGGTCCGCCCGCGTGCCGTCGGGCGGCAGGTCGGTCAGCCGGGCCAGCTCGCGCTCGGCTATGTCCAGCTGGGCCGCAGCCTGCACGCGTTCGGCGCGCGCCGCGGCCAGCGTCGCTTCCACCCGGAGCACCTCGACATCGGCGGCCTTCCCCGCGTCGCGTCGCAGCCGCACCCGCCCCAGTTCCGACTCGAGGGCCACCAACCGGCGATCGTGTGCATCGAGCACGCCCCGGCCGCCGAGCACCGCGAGGTAGGCGCGCACCGTGTGCTCGATCACCCCCTGCATCGCGTCGTCGACCACGGCCACGGCGGCATCGGACCGCGCGCGGGCCCCGCGCACCCGCGCGCCCCGGGCACCGCCGTCGAACAGCGTGTACTGCAAGGTGACGCCCGCCTGGAACAGCGTCTCATCGAACGGGGGAATCCGGTCGGGCTGGAAGCCGTGAATGGGCGTGGCGACCATCGGCTCCTGGTACTGCGTGGCGGATCCGCTCAGGACCACCACCGGGAACCACCGGGCCCGTGCCTCGCCCAGGGCCGCGCGCGCGGCGTCGCCGCTCGCCACCGATGCGCCAAGCGCCGGATCGTGCTCCAGGGCGCGCCGGACAGCGCGGGCCAGCGACAGTGTGGACGGGGCAGGCGCTTCCTGTGCGCCGAGGCGCTGCGCCGGCAAGGCGAGCGCGGCGGTAACGAGGCCAACGACGATCATGTATGACAGGGTGGTCATGAGTGCTCCGGACGGGCGAGGCCCGAGCGCGCGAACCGCACGACGCTGTCGCGCACCTCGGCATGCACGCGCTCGTCGGTCTGGTCGAGGCTCACAACGGGCTTGAGCAGGTTGCCCGCGAGGGCAAGGAAGATCGGCTGCGCGATGACACTGAGCGCGAGCAGCCTCGGGTCGCCCACGCGGATCGTCCCCTCCTGCTGTCCGAGGGCGATGAGATCGGCGAGCAGGCCGAGGTTGCGGCGCATCGTGTCGCGGGCAACGGCGGGGAGCGGGAGGGAGGCCGCGAGATGGTGCGCCAGCATGCGGGGCAGCTCGGGCTGCTGGCGCACGTAGTCGAACATGCCCCGCAGGAAGCGCTCGATACGATCGAGTGCAGGTTCATTGACGTCCACCGCGCGGGCCAGGTGATCGGCGGTGGGGCCAAAGACGGACCCGAGTGCCGCCTCGTAGAGCCCCTGCTTGGAACCGAAGTGGTACGTGATGGCCCCGAGGTTGACACCGGCGGCCTGCGTGATGGCGCGGACCGACGTGCCGTGGTAGCCGTGCTCCGCAAAGAGGGCGCGTGCGGCGGCGAGAACCTGAGTTGCGGTACCGTGGTCGTGAGTCATACGATTGACTTGTATCATACGTACGTATGATAATGACTCCCTGTGTTCCGTCAAGTGGCCGGGGAGCGATGATCATAAAGTGTTATTTAGTAACTAGTTACAACGCCAAGGCGACGGAGTGCAAGCGCGGATGGCGGACATGCGAATGTCCAACGGGGAATGTCCAAGGGGAAAGAAGAACGAAGGACGGACTAGGAGAGCAGGATGACGAGAAGGACCAGGAACACGAAGGCCCCGATCGCCACCCACACCACCGGCGAAAGCTCGGGCAGCTGGATGTCGGGGATGGGAATGTGCAGCGATCGCCGGCGTGGGGGCGCCGCCGGCGGCTCCGTGTGGGCCGGTGCCGTGAGGACGGGGGGGCGGGCTACCATGGGCGGCTTCACCGGCGGAGCGGGTGCCGGCTGATGGACCCGCGGCGCGGGAGTGGGTGGGGGGGGCGGGGGAGACGCCGGACGCGCCGGCGGGCGGGGCGCGCTCGGCGACTCCACCGAGACGGAAAGCCGCCGCATCACGTTGGTCTTCCCGATCGAGTATTCCTCCGTGCCTTCCGGCCGGACTCGCAGCGCTTCGATGCGGCCGCTGGCAAGCTCCCGCGCGAAGTACACGACCCCGGCCCCGTCCCCGTGCTCCATCTCACCCAGAATCTCGTAGCGGCCGCGCGCCGCCTCTTCGACAGCCTCGCGCAGCTGCTCGCGCTCGCGCGGCGACGCGAGGGGGCCCGCGTCACTCCAGAGCGCGGCCCCGCACTTGCCGCAGAATCGCGCCCAGTTCGTGAACGGCTTCCCGCACCGTCCGCAGGTGCCCTCGGGCGACGGCAGCGTCGAGTCCAGCTGCCGAACGAGCTCCAGCAGGTACTCCGGCGATCCGCTTCCCCGGCTCAGCCGCAGCGCCACCAGGCCGCCACGGACCTTGGCGCGGGCCAGGAACAGGACCGCTCCATCACGGGCGCTCCGCGCGACCTCCCCGAGCACCTCGTAGTCGGGCGCGGCCGCCGCCCGGACCGCCGCGAGCACCGGGTCCTCCGACGGCGGCAGACTCCCCGTCACCGGCAGGTTGAACCTGGTGTTCCCGGTCTGCCTCAGCTCGGTCACGCCGCCGGCCTTCCTCTACTGGCAGTCGGGAGCGCGCTCCCGCCGCTCGGTCCAAGTCACTTCACGCTCGCTCAGCTGCACGCGGACGATGTCCAGCGGGTAGGCCGCCGCCGGGAAGGGGCGGCAGGCCGTGATCGTGCGCACGATCGCCACGAAGACGCCGGCGCGGACCCCCGCGCTGTCGATGCGGATCTGGTCGCCGGGGTGCATCTGCCCGGCCGCCGCCACGAGCACCATCTCCTGCGTGAAATCCACCTGGGGCAGTGGAGGCGGCGACCCCTGCGTGGACGTGGCCTGGGCCCACACCTGCTGCCACGTGGCCATGTCACGGATCGCCATGCGGACCGAGTCGGTGAACGCCGGTCCGTCGTCGGAATAGAGGCGCGTGCTCGGAAGCACGGGCGTCAGACTCGGGGTGATGCCTCCGCCCCCACCCCGGCCGCACGCCAGTCCCGTCACCACGCCACCCAACACCAGCAGCACCACGATTGTCCGTCGCATCGATCACCCGCGTGGGATGTCCCACATAGTTAGCGCGCGACCCGGCTGACGCAACCGAGCCCGCTAAAGAACCCCGGTTGGAAGACCTGCGCGCCCGCGAGCACGACCTCGGCTTCGAGCGTCACCGCCTCCCCCTGCACGTCGAGCTGCCACCGCACCACCGACGTCGTCCCGCCGGAACGCCACTCGCCCTGCTGGAACAGCCGGAACAGAGCCCATGTTCCCCGGTGGGCGAGCTGCACATCGCGGCCCCGCACCTGGGCGGTGAGCTGGACGTCGTTAGCCCGCGGCCCGACCCACGAGAAGGGCCGCTGCGCGGTGGCGGTGCGGGTCCAGCGCCCGGTGTAGCCGTCCACGCTCAGGGACACCGTGGGGACCGCGTCCGAGAGCTGGGGCTTGAAGACGAAGTCGACCCGCGCCGTGTCGCCCGCCGCCCAGAGCGCGCGCGTGATCCCGGCCGCCCGGTTGAAGAACTGCACGAAGTCGTTCGCCAGCGGCATCGGGGCGCCCATGCGGGGCGCGTAGCGGGAGCCCTGCAGCGCCAGCGAACCCTGGAGATAGTCGTTGTAGAAGCCCCACAGCGCGCCCGTGTTCGGCTGGAACATTCCCGACAGCTCGTCGTACGACGCCTCCGCCGCGGTCGTCGGATTGAACGGGTACTTCGAGGTGAGCTGCCGGAACGGCGCGCAGAACGCCGCGCCGCGGCTGTTGATGGCGGTGCTGGGGAGCCGGCCCACCATGCCCTCGATGCGCGTGACCGGCGCCTCCATGAGACGCTGCACCGTCCCGCTGACGGTTCCTCCGTCGCCCTGCGGCGGGAAGGTCAACGCCAGCTGCCGCACCGCGTCCTTGGCGGCGCGGGCACTCTGGAGCGCCTGGTCCGTGAGCGCCTCGGCCTCGCCGGGTGACGCGCCCGCGGCCTGTTCCACCAGGTTGCCAAGCGCGATCAGCGCGTTCATGTAGCCCTGGTTCCCCTCGCCGATGTACGTGTCCGTGACACCCGGCGGCACCACGAGATGGACCGCGCGGAAGGCAGGCCCGACGGTCGTGGTGTCCACGGCGGTATGGAGCGAGGCCAGCGAGAACATCTGCAGCAGGGGCGACTGGTTGCCGCTCAGCACGCGCAGCTTGCGACCGGCATCGGGCAGCCCGCTGAAATCGCTGAGCCGCGCGGACGTCAGATACGTGATCCAGTGGCGGACGTAGTCGGTGGTGTAGCGGGCGCGAAGCTGCGCCGCCAGGGCCGCCCGGTCCATCTCCAGCGGCGCGCTCTCGCCCACCACCCAGTCTTCGGCCCGCAGGAACTCGTCGACGCGCGCGACGGCGGCTTCCATCGCGGTCCACCCCGTCTGCGTGTAGGCCGCGGGCACCTCGTACGGATTGGTCAGGACCGCTCCGGCGGCAGGGAACGCGCGATTGAACCCGACTGGCTCGGCGCCGGCCCCGGCCCTCGACACCAGGAGCTGGTACAGCCGCTCGGGACCGGCATACCGGCGGAGCAGGTCGCGCGTGCGCGCAATCAGGGCGCCGTCGGCCTCGGCGGCGCATCCGGCGTCGCGGCAGAACGCTTCGGTGTAGAACGTGAACTGCGCGCGCGCCAGCTCCGTGCGCTCCGGATCGAGCTGGCGACCGTCGAGCCACCGATCGAGCAGCACGGGCGCCAGCACGGCCGGATCCATGCGATCGGTGCGGTTCGTGATCATGAGGTACGCGCGCAGGAGATCGTACGCCAGGCCGTAATCGCTCGGCTGGGCGCCGGCCTCGGGCAGGGCGCGCAGCGCGCGGTGCAGGGCCGCACGCGCCGGGTTCACCAGCAGCCGCTCGACCCGGTCGCGGTAGAGTGCCCCCGCCGCCTGAGCCAGCTCCTTCCCCTGGTAGAGTCCCCACCCCAGGCGAAGCGGGCGGCCGTCGGTCCGGTAACGCTCGAGCCGCGCCAGCTGCAGGCGCAGCGAATCGAGCCTGCGCAGCGTCTCGACGTCCGGCACGCCGGGATCGCTGACGCCGGCGGGCGGCACCGCACGCGCGGCGGCCAGGACGTCGCGCGCCAGGTTCCGGTTGTTGACGAACGACGTCGCGAACCCGAGGCCCAGCACCAGGCTCACGACCGCGACGGCCGCGAGGAGCCCGCGGCGCACCACGCCCACTCCCGCGCCGCGCTTTGCCACCGCCCCGGCCGCGCGGTCCCGCAGGACCACGTCCTGGAGCATGCGCCCGAGGAACACCCATTCCGGCACGCGCCGGCCCGTGGGCGTCGGCGCCGCCACTTCCGGCAGATCTCCCTCGAACACCGCCGCTGCCCGGCGCGCGCGGCCGCGGGGCGCCTCCGCGACCGGGGCGGCGGCGCCCTCCTGGGCGTAGCGCGCGCGCACGCCGCTGAAGTAGAAGCCGCGCAGCACCGGGCTGGTGGCCAGGTGGCGGGGCCGGCACAGCTCCACGAGGAACTGGACGACCGCCGCTTCGAGCTTCCGCATCTCACGGGGGAACTCGTAGGCGGTGCCTCGGCGGATCGAGTCGGGCTCGCGCGCGAGCCAGTCGAGCCGCTTGGTCGCGAGCGCGTCGGCCACCTGCTGGAAGGCGGCCGAGACGCGGGCGAATTCCTGTTCCGCATATAGCCCCACTGCCGTCCGGTCGGGCCAGCGAAGCGCCGCGCCGAGCGCCTCCCAGGCCTCCTCACGCGTGCAGTGGGCCACGAACTCGGCAAAACACGGAAGGCGGTCCAGCTTCGTGAACCAGACGTAGACCGGGAGCTGGACGCCCATGCCGCGCGAGAGCTGAACCAGGGCCGCCCGGAGCGCCTGCGCCGCGCGGGGCACGGCCTCGGCCGCGTCCGGCTGGAGGAAGGCGTCCACCGGGAAGCACACCACGGCCGAGCGCGACGCCTGCGGCCGGCCCGTGAGCGCGGCCGCCAGGCGGGGCGGTGCCAGTTGACGGATCAGCCGCGCCCGCGCCGGGGGGGATTCGAGCAGCGCGCCGCCGAACTCCACCATCACCGTATCGTGGACGTACCAGACGTTGGCCGCGCTGGTCGGGCCGATCGCGTCGCCCCGGAACACGGCCCCGGCGACGAGATCGGGGTCCAGGCCGCTCCGCGTTACGGACGTGGTCTTGGCGCTGCCGGCGGGTCCGAGAACGATCACCATGGGGCGTCGCGTGAATCCGCGGGCGCCCGGCTTGCCGACCGCCGCGAGCCGCGTCCGCGCGGTGGCGAGCACCGCTTCCAGTTCGTCGTGCCGTTCCCCGGGCCGGCGCTTGCCGGACGGTCGCAGGAACCACAGGATGAGGCCCGCGACGGCGGCGCCGATCACCCAGAGCCCGATGCGGAGCGCCCAGAGCTTGCCGCCCGTGAGCCCGGCCCAGGATCCCACGAACCACACCAGGACCACGAACAGGAGCAGGCCCCCGAACACCGTCACTCGCGGGATCACCGGGGGTCGGGGCACCGGCGGCACGGGAGGGACGGGAGGGACGGGAGGGACGGACATGGCTGGGGGCGGTGTCACGGGGCGGCGGTGACGAGCGCGCGCACCGCGGCGAGACCGCCCCGCAGGGACAGCGTGAACCCGAGAAAGAGCACGAGCGCGATCATCATGCCGGCGGCGGCTCCGAGCGCGAGCCGAAGGAGCCAGGGGTCACCCGGCGGACGGATCCGCTCCTGCGCCGGCGGCGCCCAGGCCGGGCACAGCGCCCCACTGACCCCCCGCCACCGCGCAACATGCTGCGCGGCGGCCGTCATCCACTGCTGGCGCTCGGCCTCTCCGGCGCCGGCGTACCGACCGCGGAAGCCGAGCACGAGGCAGAGCAGGTACACCTCGAGCACGTCGGCCACCGCCTCGACGTCCTGCCGCCCCAGCAACTC
Organism: Gemmatimonadales bacterium; assembly: GCA_036732805.1. Lineage (GTDB taxonomy): Bacteria > Gemmatimonadota > Gemmatimonadetes > Gemmatimonadales > GWC2-71-9 > JAOTWJ01. The sequence continues at coordinate 17,269 of DAINBS010000020.1, forward strand.
CCGCATCCGATCGTAGAAGGCCTCGCCGCCGACGTGCCCGCCGAACACCTCTTCCTGCAGCGGACGCTGCGCCCACTCGCGGAACGCGGGCTGGCGCGAGTGGAGCACCGCCTCGTCGAGCAGAACGACCACGGCATACACCGCGAGACGCACGTCTTCGCTGGGATAGCCGGCCTTTCGGGCCTCGTCGTGCGCGGCCGACAGGACCTGCTTGAATTGCTGGCGGAACAGTTCCGGGTCCGACACATTACGCCGATCGCTGCTGACGCGCACGATCGCGGTGATCGCCTCCTGGAACGCCAGCGCCAGCTGCCCGGGCCGCGGCCCGGCGGCGGCCGGCGCGCGCCGTTCACCACCTCGCGCCGTCATCGGGCCAGCCACCGCGGCGGCCGCGCGCCCACCTCACCGCGCCGAGCGGGCATCCGCCTCGAGCACGACCCACAGCTCGAACTCCGCTGCCGCCAACGCCTGGGGCACGTAGATACCGACCTGGCCGGTCTGCGTCATCGAGACCCAGCACGGCCCGCCTTGGCCAATGCGGAAGTACTGGGTTCCGGCGCGCGCGGCGAGCCCCGAGGGTGGAATGGGGAGATGCTCGAGCGGCAATCCCGGGTACGCCTCCTTCACGAGGCGGGCGATATGCTCGGCCGAGCACACCTTCACCACCTGCGGCACCACGGCAATCAGCTGGGTGGAGTCGCCGCCGGGAGCCCCGGGGCGAACCCCCAGCACCCATTGCGCCGGTCCAAAGCACCGGCGATCGGCCACCGCGCCCGTCAGCAGCAGTTTTCGCGCGCGTTCCAACGGAATCTCGATCGCGTTGCTCGACGCCGCGAGATCGAGCGCGCCGCGGATGTGCCGGTCCAGCGCCCCGAGGCATTCCGCGAGTGCGTCGTGATCGTAGGCCGGCAGCGTGCGCGGGTGCACGTCGAGCGCGAACGTGCAGAGCGCGCCGGCCAGGCGGCTCAGTTCCAGGTACACCGCCTCGGGCCGCGAGCGGCGCACGGTGAGGTGGTGGCGCAGGCCCGCGACGCTCGTCTGGATGGCGTGGGCCAGCCAGAGACTGGCCACGTCCCTCGCGCCGCCCCGTCCCGCCAGTGCCAGCGCGTCGGTCTTGGCGTCGAGAATCTCCACCAGGCGCTGGAGCACCTGCATGACCCGCTCGCTCGCGCCGATCTGCAGGAGGGGCGGGATGTAGTCGGCGTCGTAGACCAGCTGTCCGGCACCGTCCCGGCGAACCTGCACGAGCGGCAGCGTGACGAGCCCTTCGCGGAGCTCGGCGTCGAGGAGCAGGGCGAAGTTCTTCCGCGCCACTCCGACCGGCCTGGCGTCCTCTCCCGTCGTGTCGTCCGGCGTCATCGCCGTCGCCGCGATGTAGCGTCGCTCCCTTCCGTCAGCCTGATCCTCGAGCGCGCAGTTGGGACCGCCCGGGCGATACGACGGGATCGCCAGGTACACGCGGTGCATGTCCTGGGTGGGGGCGAGCAGCGGCCGGATGTCGCGCGGCTCGGGGATCGCGTCGGCTTCCGGGAACAAGCGATGCGATTGAAGAAGCAAGCCGAAGAA
>DAINBS010000021.1:0-17855 GCA_036732805.1 Gemmatimonadales bacterium
GGGCGGTACGGCAAGGGAGTGCAGGGTGCAGCGTGCAGGGTGCAGAGTGCCCGAGGCTGCACGGTGCACGGTGTACGCTGCACCTTCCGGCGCGACCCTAAAGGTCGCTTCACGAGGCATTTGACACCCGCCGGCCGGCGGGGCAACTTCCCCGTCCCCCAAGCAGGAGGTTATCCCCGTGCGGGAGTACACGACCGACAGGATCCGCAACGTGGCCGTCGTGGGCCACGGCGCGAGCGGCAAGACCTCCCTGGTGGACGCCCTCGCGTTCGTGGCCGGCAGCAGCAAGCGACATGGGTCCGTGAAGGACGGGACCAGCCTCACCGACTACACCCCCGACGAAATCGACCGCAAGTACTCCATCAACCTCGCGCTGGCCTACGCCGAGTGGATGGACGTCAAGGTCAACCTGCTGGACACGCCCGGATACCTGGATTTCATCGGCGACGCGTATGCGGGCCTGCACGCGGCCGACGGCGCGCTCATCGTCGTGGGCAGCACGGCCGGGGTCGAGGTCGGGACCGAGCTGATGTGGGAGGAGGCGGAGCGGCGCGGGCTGCCGCGGATGTTCTTCGTGTCCATGATGGACAAGGAGCACGCCAACTTCGAGAAGGCGTATCTCGACATCCGCGAGCACCTGACGCCCCGGGTGATCCCCATCGAGATCCCGGTGGGCGAGGGCCTGGACTTCCACGGCATCATCAACCTCTTCTCGAAGCGGTGTCACCAGTACAAGAAGGGCACCAAGACGGGCGAGTACGACGAGGTGGACGTTCCGGCCGGGTCCCAGGCGCTGTTCGACAAGTACTCGCAGGAGCTGATCGAGCGCATCGCCGAGACCGACGACAAGCTGCTGGAGCGCTACCTGGGCGGCGAGGAGATCTCCCGCGACGAGGCGCTCGCGGCGATGCAGGCCGGGATGGCGCGGGGCGAGCTGTTCCCGCTGCTCTGCGGCGCCGCCGAGCTGACCTACGGGACGCGCGCCCTGCTGTCGAAGCTCGTGGAGCTGATGCCCTCGCCCGCCAGCCTCCCCGCGGTGCGGGCGGAGCGGTGGGGGTCCGCGGAGCCGGTCACGATCGAGCGGACGGACGACGCGCCACTCGTGGCGCACGTGTTCAAGACGGTGTCCGAGCCGCACGTGGGCGACGTGACCTATTTCCGGATCCTCGCGGGTGCGCTCCGGAACGGGACCGACTTGTTCAACGCGCCGCGCGACGTGAGCGAGAAGCTGAACCACCTCTCCACCACGCAGGGCAGGGACCGGACCGAGGTGCCGATGCTCCATGCCGGCGACGTCGCGTCCGTGGCGAAGCTCAAGGACACGCACACCAACGACACGCTCTCCACGAAGGCGATGCCGGTGGTGGTGCCGAAGGTCGTGCTGCCGGAGCCGCTCATTTCCCTCGCGGTCGAGGTGCATCAGCACGGGGAAGAGGACAAGCTCTCGACGTCGCTGCAGCGCCTGCACGAGGAGGATCCCACGTTCCACTTCGAGTACGTGGGCGAGCTGGGCCAGTCGATCGTGCGCGGGCGCGGCGAGCGGCACCTCGAAGTGATCATCGGCCGGCTGAAGCGGAAGTTCGGGGTGAGCGCCGAACTGACGCGGCCCCGGGTGGCGTACCGCGAGACGTTCAGGGGCAAGGGCGAGGGACAGGGGAAGCACAAGAAGCAGACCGGCGGCCGCGGCCAGTACGGCGACTGCTGGATCCGTCTGGCGCCGCTCCCGCGCGGCAGTGGCTACGAATTCGTGGACGACATCACGGGCGGGGTCATCCCCAACAAGTACATCCCGGCCGTGGACAAGGGGATCCAGGAGGCGTCACAGCGCGGCGCGATCGCCGGGTATCCGGTGGTGGACTTCCGGGCCGAGTGCTTCGACGGCAGCTACCACGACGTGGACTCGAGCGAGATGGCGTTCAAGATGGCGGGCATCCTCGCGTTCCGGAGCGTGGCGGAGAGGTGCAGGCCGGTGCTGCTCGAGCCGATCATGGAGGTGGAGGTGCTCACCCCCGAGGAGAACCTGGGCGAGGTGATGGGGGACCTCTCCGGCCGGCGGGGCCAGATCCTGGGCACCGAGCCCGACGGGCGGCTCACCAAGATCCGCGCGTTCGTGCCCGAAGCCGAGATGTACAAGTACTCGACCCAGCTCCACTCGATCACGCACGGGCGGGGCACGTTCCACGCGAAGTTCTCGAGCTACCAAGAGGCGCCGCCGGATGTCACGGCCAAGGTGGCGGCCGAGCGGAAGAAGGAAGAGGAAGAGAAGAAGAAGTGAGCGTTGGCCGTTAGCCGTTGGCCGTTAGCTGTTAGCCGTTAGCCGTTGGCCGTTAGCCGTTAGCCGTTAGCCGTTGGCCGTAGATCGAGATAATGAAAGGGCGGCTCCAGCGGGCCGCCCTTTCGCGCATCGTCGGGGGACAAGTCTAGTAAGGCAGGTTCCGGAACAGCTCCTCGACCTCGATCGTGAGTTCGCGGCTGTCAGGGGTCACGCGCCAGCGAAGCGTGTCGGTCACGATCTCGGGCCGATCATCGCCGGGATGCCACACCTCGACGAGTTGCGCGTCCGGGTCCACGACCCAGTACGTGGCGACGCGCTGACGCTGGTAGAGCCGCCGCTTGACCAAGCGGTCGCCGCGGGCCGAGGACGGGGACACGATCTCGACCGCGAGCAGCAGCGTCTTGAAGGTCTCCCAGCGATCGGACACCTCGGCTGCGGATACGACGAAGAGGTCGGGCTGGACCAGCCGGTCCCGGCTCCACGTGATGTCTGCGGGAGTGAAGAACGCCCTGGCGACACCCGGATGCTCCTGGAGGTAGCGATCCAGGCGAGTGTACAGGCGACCGACGACGTCTTGGTGCCGGGGGGCGGGTGCCGGCGTCACGAGCAGCTCGCCGTCCACCAGCTCGTAGCGGTTCCCGTCCTCGGGGAACGCGAGCACATCGTCCACGGTGTAGCGGCGGGCGGTATCGGGCATACCCATAGAATGGCGACTCCTCGGCCGAGGGGGCAAGGCATGGCCGAGTATGTGGGCGGGGACGGCGTCGAACCGCACCCCTTTCCCGCGCGGCGGAGCGGATCATCGCAGGATGGCTAGGGTGCCCGCCTCGATCGCCGTGGGGTGAATCCCGCTGAAGCGGGTCCTCGGCCACGATCTGCCCGTGAACGGGCGTGGGCTTCATGTCGCCTTGGCGACAGATGATGGCCGAGGGCCTGCTTCGGCAGGATCCGCTTCGAACCCAAACAGCCAATAGCCGATGGATCGAGATAGTGAAAGGGCGGCTCCAGCGGGCCGCCCTTTCTCGTGTCATCCGGCTAACGGCAAACAGCTGCCGGCTAACGCTTTCTCACCGTCCGCTTCTTCTTTGGCTTCCCGTTCTTGCGTCGGATCGGGAACACGCTGCCGTCCGTGCCGGTGGCGGCAACCTCTTCGGCGTCACCCTGCGGCTGCTTCCAGACGTAGCGCTGGCCGCGGAAGTTGCGCATGACGATCTCGTCGTCGGTGAGCCGGACGACGTACTCCGGCAGCAGCGGGATCTTGCCGCCGCCGCCCGGGGCGTCGATCACGAAGTGCGGCACGGCGAGGCCGCTGGTCCAGCCGCGCAGCCCTTCGACGATCTCGAGGCCCTTCTCGACGGTCGTCTTGAAGTGCTCGACGCCGGCCACGTTGTCGCACATATAGATGTAGTAGGGCCGGACGCGGGCGGCGAGCAGCTTCTGCATCAGCTTCTTCATCACGTCCACGTCGTCGTTCACGCCGCGCAGCAGCACCGTCTGGCAGCCGAGCGGGATACCCGCGTCGGCGAGCATGCCGAGGCCCTTCACGGCCGCGGGCGTCAGCTCGTCCGGGTGGTTGAAGTGCGTGTTGATGTAGAGCGGATGGTGCTTCTTGAGCGTGGCGCACAGCTCGGGCGTGATCCGCTCGGGCAGATGACACGGCACCCGGCTCCCGATCCGCAGCACCTCGAGGTGCGGGATCTTCCGCAGGCGCGCGAGGATGAGGTCGAGCCGCCGGTCCGACAGCATCAGCGGGTCGCCACCCGACAGGATCACGTCCCGGATCTCGGTGTGCTGCTCGAGATACTGGAATGCGCTCTCGTACTGCGACATGGGGATCTTCTCGGGATCGCCCACCTTGCGCCGCCGGGTGCAGAACCGGCAGTACGACGCGCACACCGGGCTCACCAGGAAGAGGGCGCGATCCGGATAGCGGTGGGTGATGTTGGGCACCGGGCTGTCGGCGTCCTCACCCAGGCTGTCCAGCACTCCCTCGACGACGTCCAGCTCCTGCAGGTCCGGAACGTACTGCCGCCAGATGGGATCACCCGGCTCCTTGATCAGGTCCACCATCGGCGGCGAAATCCGGAACTCGAAGTTGTCCACCGCCTGCTGCAGCCGCTCGAGGTCGGGGAAGTGCTGCGCCCCGAACTTCTCCACCAGCTGCCGAAGGGTGGAGAGGCTGCGTTCGTGTAGGACCCGTTGCCACTCAGCCATGAGACATCATCCGTGTGCGGAAGGCACGAGGAGCTTGGTGTACACGACGAGGGCGTCCCCCGGCGCGTAGTACTCCGGGACCGTCGCCTGTTCGCGGTAGCCGAGCCGGCGATAGAACGCCCGGGTCGGTCCGTAGTCTCCGCGCGACGACGTCTCCACCACGACCAGACGACCCCCTTCCGCTAGGATCGCTGCTTCGCAGTGGGCCATGAGTTGCCGGCCGATGCCGGCGCCGTGAATCGCGGGGTCCACCGCGATCCAGTACAGATCCCACGTGGCCACGGTGCAGGGTACGGGCCCGTAGGTCGCAAACCCCACCAGCTGGGAGTCCTGGTACGCGCCGACCGCCCAATAGTCGCGGCCGGGAGCCGCCACCGCGCCGTCGAACACCTCGAGCGCGATCGCGACCTCGTCCGGGCGGAACACCCCGGTGGCCTCGACGATGGTACGGACCCGCGCGCGGTCGTCCGCCCGCGGGACCCGGAGGGTCACTCGTTCGGCGCCTAAGGCGCCCTCGACGGTACTGCCAGCGTTGGCGTTCACGCGGGCTGCTGCGGTCCGTCGGAGCGCTGCTCCGCGCGCGACCGGGCACCGGTCTGGAGCGCGACGGAGACTGACTGGGTACGCTCGGCGTCTGCCCGCGCGAGTTCGACGATGCGGATCACGAGGTCTTCGTAGGTCCACCCGAACGCCCGCGCCATGCGCGCGAGTCCCGCGTCCTCGGAGAGGTCGGGGTTCGGGTTCACTTCCAGCACCCAGGGGTGGCCGGCGTCGTCCAGGCGGAAATCCACCCGGCCGTATCCGGTCCCGCCAACGGCGCGCCAGGCCTCGCGCGCGAGGGTCACGAGGCGGTCCTGGAGGGCCTTGGGAACCCGGGCCGGACAGATCGGCTGGCTGCCGACGTCTTCGGGGCTGCCCGCTTCCCACTTGGCGTCGAAGCTGAGGATGGGCCAGGCGCCGTCGGGCATCGCGCTGAAGTCGATCTCGGAAATGGGGAGCGCCTGGTTGCCGACGAACCCCACCGCCAGCTCCCGCCCGCCGATGTACTGCTGGACGATGACCTCGTCGAACTGCTCCGACATCTCGGCCACGCGCGCCGTGAGGGCGGTGCGGGAGGAGACGACCGATCCCTGGTCGATCCCGACGCTCGCGTCCTCGGTGGCCGGCTTCACGATGGCGGGCAGCGGGAAGTCGCCGGGGATCTTGTGGCCGTTGGGCATCACCCACCGGGGCACCGGGAGCCCGCGGGCGGCGAGCAGTGCGTTGGCCATGGGCTTTCGGAGGCACGTGACCATGACTTCGGGCCGGGCTCCCGTGAACGGGACCCCCGAAAGCTCGAGCGTGCCCGCCACCAGGCTCTCGGCGCGGCTCACCGCCCCCACGCCTTCGCACAGGTTCACCACGACGTCCGCGCGGCGACACGGCGCCAGCCAACGGAGGCCGGGGCGGACGGGGATGCGCTGCACGACATGGCCCGCGTCCCGCAGGACCTCCGCCACGCGGCGCACGGACTGCATGACGGCGGAGACATCCCGGTCGGACCAGTCGTCGGCCACGCCGTCGTAGAGGATGACGACTTTCACGCGGCCTCCTCGGTCACGCCAGCCGCTTCGAGGTCCAGTCCCGTGATCCGGCGCCAGGCGATCTGGGTCACCTTCTGGATCAGCTGGTCGTACGAGATGCCGGCCGCCCGGGCCGCGCACGGGAAACAGCTGTGGTCCGCGGGGTTCGGGATGATGCCGGGGAGCGGGTTCACTTCCACGACGTTGGGCACCCCGTTCGCGTCCAGCCGGATGTCCACCCGTGCCCAGTCGCGGCAGCCAAGCGCGCGGGCCGCGGCAAGGGCAGTGTCGGCGATCTGGACCGCGACGGGCGTCGGGACCCGCGCGGGACACTCGAGCACATCCATGGGCGTGCTGCGGTCGTCCCACACCCATTTGGCCTCGTAGCCCATGATGGGGAGCGCGCCATCCGGCAGGGTCTCGAAGCGGAACCGGATGATGGGCAGGGCGCGCGCCTCCGCGCCGTTGCCCAGCACCGCTACCGTGAACTCGTCGCCGGGCAGGAACTCCTCGGCGAGCACCGGCTGCCGGTAGGTGGTGAGGATCTCCCGCGCCCGCCGCCGCGCGGCCGCGGCGTCCGCCACGTAGTTGGTCTCGGCGATCCCCTTGGAGGACCCTTCCCAGACCGGCTTGAGGAACACCGGGTAGGTGAGCCGGTCGAGTCGCGGCAGATCCTGCTCGGTCTCGACGAGCACGTACGGCGCGGTGGGGATGCCCCGGGCCGCGAAGACTTCCTTGGCCCGGCCCTTGTGCAGGGCGAGGGTCAGCGTCAGCGGATCCGACGCGGTGTACGGCACGCCGAGGAACTCGGCGATGGCCGGCACGTGCGCCTCGCGGTTCGGTCCCGTCGCCCCCTCGGCCATGTTGAACAGCAGGTCCACCCGCGCGCGGGCGAGCCGCGCCGGGAAATTGCCGATCGCCTCGAGGCGGACGACCTCACCGAAGACACGCAGCGCGCGCGCGACGGCATCGATCGTCTCGGCCTCGTCCCACTCGGCGAACGCGTCGTCCGTGGCGGGGAGGTCGGGGGGGAGCGCAACGTCCCGGCTCGGTGAACCGGTGGTGGGGCGCTGATTGTACGCTAACCCGATGCGCATTGCGCTCCGGAAAGAAATGATGATGAGGTACACGATACGAAATGCGGAGGAGATATGCAATAGGTTTTTCAGCGACTTGCGCGCTTTGGCGCGGCGTCAGACGCGGCGCGCGTAGCGCCGGAAGCTGAACGGGAACGCATGACGCGCGTCGGCGGGATGCCGTTCCTCCTCGACGAGGGTCCACTCGCCCCAGGCGACCGACGGGAAGCGGACGTCACCGGGGACCTGCGCGTGGATCCGGGTGATGAGCAGTTGGTGCGCGCGCGGAAGCGCCTCCCGATAGACCGAGGCGCCGCCGACCACGAACACCTGCGGCGCCTCGGCGACCAGGGCCAGGGCCGAATCGAGGTCCGGGGCGACCTCCACGCCCTCGGGCGGACGGAACGCCCGATTGCGGGTCAGCACCACCGAGCGTCGCCCCGGCAGGGCCCGGCCGATCGAGTCCAGCGTCCGGCGCCCCATGATGAGCACGTGCCCCATGGTGGTCGCCTTGAAGCGCCGCAGGTCGTCGGGAAGATGCCAGGGGAGCGAGCCCGCCCGCCCGATCACTCCGTCCTGGTCCATGGCGACGATGATGGAGACGATCACACCGCGATCGGCGCCGGGATGTGGGGGTGCGGATCGTATCCGTCGAGCTGGAAGTCCTCGTAGCGGAAGTCGGGCAGGCTGCGCACGTCGGGGTTGAGCCGCATGGTGGGGAGCGGCCGGGGCTCCCGCGCGAGCTGGAGGCGGACCTGGTCCAGGTGGTTGCGGTACAGGTGCGCGTCGCCGAACGTGTGGACGAAGTCGCCGGGGGCCAGGCCCGTCACCTGCGCCATCATCATCGTGAGCAGGGCGTAGGAGGCGATGTTGAACGGCACGCCCAGGAAGAGGTCGGCGCTGCGCTGGTAGAGCTGGCAGGACAGACGCCCGTCCAGAACGTAGAACTGGAACAGCGCGTGGCAGGGGGCCAGCGCCATCCGGGACAGGTCGGCCACATTCCAGGCGGAGACGATCAGGCGCCGCGAGTCCGGGTTGCGCCGGATTTCACTCACCACCTGGCCGATCTGGTCGATCTGCCCGCCGTCCGGAGCCGGCCACGAGCGCCACTGGTAGCCGTAGATCGGGCCCAGGTCTCCCCGCTCGTCCGCCCACTCGTCCCAGATGCGCACACCCGCGGCCTGCAGCGACCGCACGTTCGTCTCGCCCCGCAGGAACCAGAGCAGCTCGTGGATGATGGACTTGAGGTGGAGCTTCTTGGTGGTGACCAGTGGGAACCCGGCGCCCAGGTCGTAGCGCGTCTGGTAGCCGAACACGCTCAGCGTCCCGGTGCCGGTCCGGTCGGCCTTGGGGCGGCCGTGATCCAGCACGTGCTGCAGCAGGTCGAGATACTGCCTCATGCCGACTCGTCCAGCAGGGTGAGGGGGTCCCGGTCCCACGCGCCGGCGCGTTCCCGCGCCCGCAGGGCGACCGCGACGTCCTGTGGGATCGCCGCCGCCCGGGGGCCCACCTTGAGGTGCGCGAGGGCGGGCCCGGTGGGGAAGATCACTCCCGGGTTGAACATACCGGCGGGATCGAAGGCCCGCTTCACGTCCGCGAACAGACCGGTGATCGTCGGGCCGTAGAGCGCGGCGAGCGCGGGTGCCCGCAGCCGCCCGTCCCCGTGCTCTCCGCTGGGCGTGCCGCCCAGGGCCAGCACGAGCCCGGTCACGCGGTCGAGCAGGGACGCCAGACGCGACTCGAGATCGGGCCACTGGGTGTCGACCAGTGCGTTGACGTGGAGGTGGCCGTCGCCCGCGTGGCCGAAGATGACGAGCGGGACGCCGGTTTCCGTGGATGCGGCGCGCAGCCCCTCGACGTACTCGCCGAGCCGCGGGACCGGCACGCAGCCGTCCTCGACGAGCTGCAGCGAGCGGCGGTGCTCGGGGAGCGCCGCGAGCGCGGGGCTCGCCGCGTGCCGGATCCGCCAGAGGGCCTCGCGGGTCCGCGGGTCGAGTCCGGCGCGCGTGGCGGCCACGCGCGGCCGCAGCACCGCGTCCATGTGCGCCATGGACTCGCCCACGGTGGCGGCGTCGGGTCCCTCGATGTCCACGAGGATGAGCGCCTCCACGCCCTCCATGGGCAGCGGCGCCGCGTCGGGGCCGGCGAGGTCCAGGAACGTCCGGTCCAGCACCTCGATCGCGCTTGGCCTGGATCCCAGCAGCAGCTCGACGGTGCCGCCGAGCAGGCGGAGGTCGTCGAGGGCGACGACCAGGGTGCCCGCGGCACCCGGCGTCCGCTCGAGCTGCACTTCGGCCCGCGTGACGATCCCCAGGGTGCCCTCGGCCCCGATCACGAGGTCGAGGTAGTCGCCCGATGCGAGATACCGGTCCAGGGCGTAGCCGGCGGTGTTCTTGGTCGTGCGCGGGAACCGCGCCGTCACCTCGTCCCGCGCCGCTTCGATCCGGGCATCGACGTCGCGCATCCTGTCTTCGAGGGCGAGCCGTTCCGCCAACACCCGGCGCTCGGCGGGCGTCGGGAACCGGTGCTGCCGGCGGGCGTCGGCCCGCGGCAGCCAGCCCACCTCCCCATCCGCCGTGACGATCTCGACGCCCCGCACCCAGCACCGCACGCTGCCCGTCCGCAGGCTCCGGGCCCCCGCGGCGTTCGTGGCCACCATGCCGCCCACGGTGCAGTACGCCGCGCTCGAAGGATCGGGCGGGAACCGCATCCCGAAGTGCGTCGCGATCTTGTTGAGCACGCCGCAGGTCACGGCCGCGCCCACGTTGGCGGAGCCCGCGAGGGCCACGCGCGCGGGCCGATCGAGTGCCCGCAGGTCCACGACCACGCCCGGGCCGATGTTGTGCCCCGGCATGCCGGTGCCCGCGCCGCGCGGGATGAGCGTGTGACCCTCGGCGGCCGCGTGTCGCACCAGGGCCACCACGTCGTCCCGATCGTGCGGCACCGCCACGGCGGCCGGCACGATACGCAGCGGGCCGGCGCCCTCGCTGTAGAGCGCCCGGGCGCGAAGCTCCGTATGGAAGGGACCGCGGAAGCCCGGAGGGGCGTCCATCAGCGTCCGCCCGCGAGGTGGAGGAAGTAACCGCGAACCAGAGGGTCGAACGGGGCGATGAAGTGGGTCGCCACCACGGTGCGGTACACCTCGGCGCGCGTGATCTTCACCTTGTGTCCCGGATCGAGCAGCCGGGGGTCGCGCTCCGCCAGGTGCAGGGTGCGGACGGCAAAGTAGAGGGACGTCAGGCAGAAGATCCGGATGCGGTAGGCCGCTGCCGGGAGCGTCATGCAGTACAGCAGGGCGTCGTGCAGGTGATGCCGGGCCTTGGCGATGAGCGTCGCCATGACCTGCCGCGCCTCGGCGCCGTGGGACGGATCCTGCAGGTCGTCCGGCCGCACACCGGCCAGCTCGCAGAGATCGCGCGGGACGAAGCTCCAGCCCCGCCGCCGGTCGTCCGCCACGTCCTTGATGATGTTGGTGAGCTGGAGCCCGAGTCCGAACGACGTCGCGAGCGACTCGAGCCGCTCGGTCCGCGCCGCGGTCATCGGCCGGTGGTGAATGCGGAACAGGCCCGTGAGCAGGTGCCCGACGGTGCCCGCTACGTAGTAGCAGTACCGATCGAGCTCGGCCACGGACGCCAGGGCGGCGAGCCCGTCCCTCGTGCCGCGCCGCTGGGCGAACTCAGCCATGCCCCGCGCCATCTCCTGCATCCACGGGCGCACGGCGTCCCGCTCCTCGGCCGAGAGCCCGCGGAACACCCGGAGCACACGGTCGCACTCGCGGACGAGCGCCTCCTCGCCGGATCGGGCAACGGGAAACGCCGCTGCCAGTGGGCCGCCGTCGGCCTGCGGGTCATCGAGGCAGCGCCGCAGTTGCGCCAGCAGGGCGTCCTTGCGGGCGGCGGGCAGGTCGGCGCTGTCTTCGATGGTGTCGGCGATCCGGCACAGCAGGTAGGAGGTGCGCACGGCCTCCTGGAGGCCGGACGGAAGCAGGCGGATACCCAGCGCGAAGGTGCGCGACACCTCGGGGAGGATGCCGCGGCAGAACTCGCGGTCCGCCCGGTCGCCCCCTCCCCGCATGTTACCGCCCGACGGCTGTGGCGATGCCGTCGCGGATTCGGCGGACGAGCGTCATGCCGGGGTGATCGCGCGGGATCTCCCGCTCGTTGCGCTCCGAGGTGCTGATGCCGGTCCGGAACGGGGCGTACAGCCCGAAGATGGCAACGACGGATCCCGTCCCGTCCTGGTTTGGCGCCACGAGGATGCGGAAACGGACCTGCCGCTCGGCCGGCGGATACACCGAGGAGCCCGCCGGGTCGTACGACGCCATGTCCACGTAGTTCGTCTGGATCACGCGGGTCGTGGGCTCGGCCTCGCGAAGCGGCAGTCCCTGGTCCGTCACGGCCTTGAGGGCCGCCTGGAACACGACCGGGACCGAGGCGGGGAACACCTCTTCCACGGACGGCTTGAGGGCGCGTGGCTTGCCGGACACGCACCCCGCCAGCAGGATTGCCGCTCCGACGAGGACGCGCCTCATCGACCGAACCGCTCGTGCATCCCCTGGAGGATCTGGGTCAGGAGCCGATCGCCGGCGTGACCGGGCGGTACGATCATCTCCCGGTCCCGGGGCATCACCGACGGGTCAATGGTGCGCAGCTGCACCGCCTCGGAGGTGAGGCGGGTCCTGTTGGTCTCAATCGGGTCGGCGAAGAACCGGATCAGGATGACGCGGTCGAGGTTGGCGCGGTCCATGACGCCGGACTCCTGCGTCACCACGTTGAACCACTGGCTTTCCAGGAAGCCCTCGGCCGGGCTGTTCCAGTTGGCCCGCATGTTCACGCCCAGCAGCCGGGCCTCGGCCTCCTGGATCACGTCGGCGGGCAGGGCGTTGATCGTATCCACCCGGGCGTTGGGGAACGGTTCGTACGAGGGCCGCAGCCCGCCGGACGCGCAGCCGGCGACGAGCACGGCCGCGGCGGCCAGGGTGGTGAGTGTCGAACGGCGCATGGCGGACAATCCTCCCAGCAAACGGTTGAATTCGGTATCCGGCGAGCAGGAACGCCTGTGGAAAGCCTGCGTCTGCGACCCGCCGGAGTCAACGGGCCCCGCTTCCAAAGGGCGGCGCGGGCTCACAGCCCCAGATCCACCACCGCCGGCGGCTTCTGGGAGTAATCGTAGAACCCCTTGCCGGACTTCTTGCCGAACATCCCGGCGAGGACCATGCGTTTGAGCAGGGGCGGCGGGGCGTACCGGGTTTCCCGATACTCGTCGAACATGATCTCCGCGATGTGGTACGTCGTGTCGAGTCCGACGAAGTCGAGCAGCGTGAAGGGACCCATCGGGTACCCCGTCCCGAGCACCATGCCCTTGTCGATGTCCGGCACGGACCCGACGCCGTGCTCGAGCGCCCGGATCGCATCGAGGAGATAGGGCACCAGCAGCAGGTTGACGATGAAGCCGGAGTTGTCCTTGGCGGCGATGGGCTCCTTGCCGAGGGAGCGCGCGAACGCCATCGCCCGGTCGAACGTGGCCGGGCTGGTGGTGACCGTCCGGACGACCTCGACCAGCTTCATGATGGGAACTGGATTGAAGAAGTGGAGCCCCACGAAGCGGTCCGCGCGGGCCGTGGCGGCGGCCATCGCGGCGATCGTGAGACTGGACGTGTTGGACGCGAAGATCGTGTGGGGGGGACAGAGCCCGTCGATCTCGGTCCAGAGCAGGTTCTTGACGTCGAGGCTCTCGGTCACCGCCTCGACGACCACGTCCGCGCCGGCGAGATCCGTGACCTTGGTCGTGAAGGTGAGCCGGCCCAGGGCGGCATCCCGCTCCTCCGGTTTCACCTTGCCCCGTTCAACCGCCTTCTCGAGGGACGCCTGAAGGCCGCCACGGCCCCGGGCGATCAGCTCCGGGGAGACCTCGCGGACGATCGTGCGATACCCGGCGGCCGCGCTCACCTGCGCGATGCCGCTTCCCATGAGGCCACAGCCCAGCACGCCTACGGTCTTGATCTCGGTCATGTCGGTCGGGGGATAGAGGGTGGGAAGTCTGGCCGCCCCGTTACGGTTTGAGCGAGCGGCGAATCTCGTCGGCAATCCACTCGAGCATTGGCGGGCCGGTGCGCCCACGCGCCGGCAGCTTGATGTCCCCGTGCTCGAGGCGGTCGAGCACCTGCTCGAGGGCGATCTGGGTGCGTTCCGCCTCCCGGCGATGGGCCCGCGCCACGGCGACGGCACCGACGCCCGCCAGCGGCAGCGCGAGCACGGCCAGCGGAGTCGCGAACCCCAGCAGCACCAGGATGCCCGTGGTGGCGGCGCCGGCCACCGTGACCACTCCGGCGCCACCGATCTGATCCCGGCGGGAGTTCCCGACGTCGGCGACGAGCCGGACAAACACCCGTCCATCCTCGAGCGAGGTGACCTGGCCGGCGACCTCGCGTGCCCGGGCAAGAAGATAGTCACGGCCGCCCATCTGGAACGACCGCTTGAGTGACGCCACCGTTCCCCGCCGGGGCTCCCAGGTCGTCTGGTCGGCGAAGCGGCGCTTCACCTGGAGCAGCTCGCCATCGCCCATCCAGTGCTCGAGGGCGACGCGAACCGACTCCACGGTGCCCTTCAGCGCGCGGTCGGCGGCCACGAACCGCGGACCGGCCAGCCAGGCGGCGAGGCCGGTTTCCGCCGGCTGTGCCGCCCGCATCCGCTCTTCCATGAGCGCCTGCCGCAGATACGGGGCCGGGATCCCCACGTCGGTGCCCAGCCGCAGCAGGTCGTCCTCCGTGAGCCCCTCTTCGAGATCGCGCGACCCCGCCTGAAGCTGCGCGGCACGGAGGATCACGCGCTCCATGGCCGCCCGCTCGAGGCGCTGCCCGGGGGGGACGGTGTCGCTCATGACGTCACGCTTGCTCCCGCTCCCGCGTTCCTGCGGGCAGTGCCGCGCCTGTGGCCTCCGGCAGACTCTTCCCCTCTGCCGTCCCCGGTGCCAGCACGGCGCTGGCCAGTTCCACCGCCGCGATCGCCGCCCCTCGGCGCTTCGCCGCCTCCATGAACGGCGTCAGCAGGTCGATCGGGACGGGGAAGATCGTCGTGGAGTTGTTCTCCGAGGCGACCTCCACGAGGGTCTGCAGGTAGCGAAGCTGGAGCGCTTCCGGATGCTGGGCGATGACGGCGGCGGCCTGGGACAGCTTGCCTGCCGCCTGGAACTCCCCTTCGGCGGCGATCACCTTGGCGCGCCGTTCGCGCTCGGCCTCCGCCTGGCGCGCCATCGCCCGCTTCATCTCGACCGGCAGGTCCACGTCCTTCACCTCGACGGCAGACACCTCGACCCCCCAGCGGTCGGTACGCTGCTCCACGATCTTCTGCAGAATCGCGTTGATCTTCTCGCGGTCCGCCAGCAGCTCGTCCAGCTCGGCCTCGCCGAGCACGCTGCGCAGCGTGGTCTGCGCGAGCTGGCTCGTGGCGTAGAGGTAGTCCTCGATCTCGATGATGGCCAGCTCGGGGTTGCTCACCCGCATGTAGAGGACGGCGTTGACCTTGACCGAGACGTTGTCGCGCGTGATCACGTCCTGGGGCGGAATGTCCATCGCGACGATGCGGAGCGACACGCGCTTGAGGTGCGCGAAGCCGGCCGGGATGAAGATCAGGCCGGGCCCCTTGGTGCCCCAGTACTTGCCCAGCAGGAACGACACCCCGCGCTCGTACTGCTTCAGGATCCGGAGGCTGGCGAAGCTGTACGCCACCGCACCGGCCAGAACCGCGAACAGGATTTCCATCCCGCCTCCCCGCTAGAAGACCTCCACGATCACCGCGGCCCCCTGACCGCCCCCGATGCAGGCGGAGCCAAGGCCGTACCGCTTGCCCATCCGCTTCAGCGCGTGCAGCAGGTGGATGGTGATGCGGGCGCCGCTGGCCGCCAGCGGGTGGCCGATGGCAATGGCGCCCCCGTGCACGTTGGTGCGCGACCGATCGAGTCCGAGCTCCTTTTCGACCGCCACGTACTGCGGGCTGAACGCCTCGTTCACCTCGACGAGATCCATGTCGTCGAGTTTCAGGCCCGCCTTGGCCAGCGCCTTGCGCGCGGCCGGCGCGGGACCGATGCCCATGTACTTGGGCTCGACGCCGGCCACCGCCCACGCGACGAGGCGGCCGAGGGGTACCAGCTTGTGCTCTGCGGCAAAGGCCTCGCTCGCGACGACCGTGGCGGCGGCGCCGTCACAGATCCCGGAGGCGTTGCCGGCGGTCACGAACCCGTCCTTCCTGAAGTAGGGCGGGAGCTTCGCCAGCCCGTCGGCGGTGGTTTCGGGCCGCATGTGCTCGTCGGCAGCCCAATCCTCCATCTGCCGCGTCTTCGGATTCTTCACCGGCACCGGCACGACTTCCCGGGCAAACACGCCGTCCTGCCACGCCTGATAGGCCCGCTGCTGGCTGGTGAGGGCGTACTCGTCCACCTCCTGCCGCGTGAGCTGATACTTGTCCGCCAGGTTCTCGGCCGTTTCCGCCATCGAGAGCCCGCACTGGGGGTCCTTGAGCGCCTCCCACAGCGTGTCCTCGAACGGGACCGCAGGTCCGAGGCGGACACCCCAGCGCGCGCCGCGCACGACATGCGGGGCCTGGCTCATGGACTCCGCCCCGCCGCACAGCACCACCCGCGACTCGTCGAGCAGGATCTGCTGTGCGCCCTGGATGATGGACTCGAAGCCCGAGCCGCAGAGGCGGTTGACCGTGACGGCCGGGACCTCGATCGGGAGCCCCGCCTGGAGCCCGACGTGCCGGGCGAGATAGATGGCGTCGGCCGACGTCTGCTGGGCATTGCCGAACACCACGTGGTCCACCTCGCCGGGGTCCACGCTGGCGCGTTCGATGGCGTGCCGGGCGGCAATGGCGCCCAGCTGGGTCGCCGTGAAGTCCTTGAGCGTACCGCCGAACTTGCCAAAGCCCGTCCGGGCTCCGGAGAGAAAGACGACGTCGGTCTGTTTGCCCTGGGTCTTCATCGGGCTCCCGTTCAGGTCAGGGGGTCAAATATCGCAGGAGGGCCGAAGGGCAGTAAGGGCGGGAGGGCAAGATGAGGGCGGAATGCAGAATGCAGAATGCCGCAGCGCTACCCTCCGAGTCCGCGTGCCACCGCCGCAGCCGCTTCCGCTGTCGTGGCCTTCCCCCCGATGTCCAGCGTCCGTGCGCCGGCGGCGAGCGCCTCTACCACGGCTCGCTCGAGTACCGCGGCGGCCCGGGGAAGACCGAGTTGCTCGAACATCAGCGCGCCGGTGAGGCACGCGGCCATGGGGTTGGCGATCCCCTTGCCCGCGATGGTGGGCGCGGAGCCGTGCACTGGCTCGAACAGACCGGGTGAACGGCCGGGGTGGAGGTTTGCGCTCGCGGCGAGACCCAGGCCCCCCACGAGCCCGGCGCCCAAGTCCGACAGGATGTCGCCGTAGAGGTTGTTCGTGACCACCACCTGGAACCGCTGCGGCGTCCGCACGAACTCCATCGCGAGGGCGTCCACGTACCGGTGCTCGCGCTCGACGCCGGGGTACTGCTCCCCGATCTCGCGGAACAGGCGCTGCCACAGCCCATGGGCGGGAATGGCGTTCGCCTTGTCGCTCATGGTGACGCGGGTCCTGCCGTGCCCCTTGGCCCACTCGAAGGCCGCGCGGATGATCCGGGCCACCTTGGGCGCCGTGTGCACCTCGTGGGAGATCTGCTCCTCGTCCGGGGTGCCCACCGCCGCGGAGGTCCCCCGCGCCAGATAGCTGCCTTCGGTGTTCTCGCGGAAGATGACGAAATCGATCGAAGGATCGAGGGATGGAGTGATCGAGGGATCGATATCGCCCGCCGGCCCGCCGGCCAGGCGCAGCGGCGTGAGGTCCGGGTGATAGAGCCGCACCGGCCGGAAATTCACGTACAGATCCAGGCGGAACCGGAGCCCCAGCAGGATGTCGCGGGCGTGCTCGTTGCCCGGCACGCGCGGATCGCCGAGCGCGCCGAGGAAGACCGCGTCCACGTCGTCGCGCAGGTGCTCGAACGTGGCCTGCGGGAGCGTCTCGCGGGTAGCGAGGTAATGGTCGGCGCCCAGCGGCAGGTGCTCCCAGGCGATCCGGGCGTCGTCGAGCGCTGCCGCCCGCTCGAGGATCGGCAGGGCGGCGCGCACGACTTCCGGGCCGATCCCGTCTCCGGCGATCGTGGCGATGCGAAGCGTGCGGCCCACGGTCAGTCCGAGCGGTGATGCCCGCACCGCGGGCAGAAGCGCCACTGGGGGTGCAGCTCGTCACCACACCGCGCGCAGCGGCCCGCGCCAACCGGCTTGCCGCAGAAGGGGCAGAACACGACGGCCCGGTCGGCCGGGAGAGCAGCGGCGCACGCCGCGCAGCGGTTCACGCCGGCTTCACGCCCGGCGGTGGCCGGGGGAGGGCTGTCCGCCTTCGGCTCCGCGCCGGCGAGCTGGAACACCGGAGCCTGGCGCGCCACCGATTCGGCCGGAGGTGACCGTGGTGGCTCGGGTGGCTCCGGTTCCGGGGGCGCATACGCCGTATCGCCCGACAGCACCTCGCGCACCCGCTTCTGCTCCAGGCGCACGCGCGCCCCGGCAAACTCGCGCACCAGGGACGGATCGGGGTTGAGGCTCCCGGCCTCTTCGGCCAGCGATTGCTGCGCCTCGACCGGCTCGAGCCTCACGTACCCTCCGACCCCGCCGAGGAGGCCGAGGAGCGCCGCCTCGTAGTCCTGGTGCGACGCGAAGCCAAGGACC
>DAINBS010000022.1:0-17631 GCA_036732805.1 Gemmatimonadales bacterium
CAGTTGCCGCCCTGCTCCGCCGCGAGGTCCACGATCACCGAGCCGGGCCGCATGGACTTCACCATCTCGGCCGTGATCAGCGTCGGCGCGAACACGCCCCCGATCAGCGCCGTCGTGAGCACCACGTCCGACTGGGCGAGCTGCTCCGCCAGCATCTGACGCTGCCGGGCCTTGTCCTCCTCGGACAGCTCCTTGGCGTAGCCGCCGCCCGCCGACGCGCTTTCCGTGAGCTCAATCCCGACGTACTTGGCCCCGACGCTCTCGATCTGCTCCTTCACCTCGGGGCGCACGTCCGTCGCCATCACGTTGGCGCCGAGGCGCCGCGCCGTGGCGATGGCCTGGAGGCCGGCCACCGCGGCGCCGATCACGAAGACCTTGGCCGGGAACACCATGCCGGCCGCGGTCATCATCATGGGGAAGTACTTGTTGAGCTCGGCCGCCGCGATGAGCACGCCCTTGTAGCCGATGATGTTGTTCATGGCCGACAGCGTGTCCATGGACTGCGCGCGTGTCGTCCGCGGGATGGCGTCGGTCGAGAACGTGGTCACCTTCGCGGCGGCCAGCGCCGGCACGACGTCGAGGTTCCGCAGCGGCATCACCGATCCGAGAAAGACCGTTCCCGGACGCATCCACTGCACTTCGTTGCGCGGGGCCCCTACGGCGGGCGGGTGGACCTTGAGCACGATGTCCGCGGACCGCACCAGCGCCGCGGCGTCGGACTCGACCGTGGCCCCCACGTCCTGGTAGGCGGCGTCGGGATAGAACGCGGACGCGCCGGCGCCGGCCTCGATCCCGATAACGTACCCGTCCTTTATGAGCTTCTTGCACGACTCCGGCGCCAGCGCCACGCGGCGCTCGTCCGGCCGTGTCTCCTTGAGCACGGCAATCTTCATGGCCTGCCCCCCCCCATCCCACCTCGGTTCGGGTTCACCGGTTTGCTCCTGCGTCAAACGTCAGAAGTGCCTGCAACTCCGCGCGTGGCCGGGCGCCGAAGACGCTCGCCGCGGGAACAGTGATGATCTGGGGCCGGGGCCCCGGACGGCCGGGCCGTCCCTCCGGTCCAGCCTTCCCTTCAGGTCCGGCGGGGCCCTTCACCCCGGCCGAGCACCGCCGCGCGTCACCCTGCACCGCGCCACCGGGGCCCCCGGGGCCCCCCTCTCCCGGTCGGCCTCCCGGGCCACCCGGCCCGCCCGCTACGCGGGCATCCACGAGTCCGGCCAGGAACGGAGTCTCCTCGGGGGCGATTACCGTCACATGCCCACCCGTGCCGCCGTCCGCGCCAGGCTCGCCGTCGCCGCCCGCACCGCCCGCACCACCGGCACCACCCGGGCACCCGGCCACGCCCGCCGCCCCCGCGGCGCCCCGCACCCCGGTCGCGCCCCGTCCCCCACGCCCTCCGAGTGCCGCCACGCGCAGCCAATCGGACGGCGGCACGAACTCGGCATCCGCGAGCACGTACAGCGGCACTGCCTGTTCGACGGTCACCTCCGCCACGATCAGGCGGCTCACGAACGGAGACGAAACGAGCCCGACGCGCACCGTAACGTTGGGTCCGGGTGCGCCGGCAACGCCGTCGCGGCCCGGCGGACCGACGAACTCGAGCTGGTGGTCCAGGCACTCGTACTCCGGGGCCACCACGACCTCCACGCTCACATCGGGCTTGGCCCTGAGGAGCGCGCGCAGCCGGAACCCGTCGACGGCCGAGACCAGGGGATCGGGATCGGCGGTCCACTCGCCGTCGCCGAGCGCCGTGGCCTGGCGGGAATAGCGGCTCAGGAACACGACGTGCAGATCCGGCGGCGCGTCTTCGTCGTACGACGTCGCGAACGGAATCTCAGCGCCGTCGTCGAGGATGGCCGTGTAGGCCGTGGGGATGCGTTGTCCCGGGCACGCGGTGCCAGGCGCATCGATGCGGAGGGCGGTGATCCGGGACACCAGGCCCGGGTCCGGCGAGAAGTCGGCCGGGGGCTTGTGGGCGCAGGCAGTGAGAAGCAACGAGAGCCCCGCCACCGCCAGCCAACCTCCCCACGTGAGCACGTGAGCACGTGAGGTGGAGGATGCGGAGTCGCTGTGCCCGAACCCGCCCGCTCCTCCCGTTCTCACGTCCTCCGGTGCTCCCGTCGCTGTCATCAGCCCCCCCTCGTATGCATCTCTTTGTGCGGGTCCCGCCGCAGCCGGTCGACCTGGTACAGCGCCGCGCGGTCGGCTGCGCCCGCACGCTCCTCGGCCCCGCGATCGGCGCGCGCTGCCCACCGCTGGCGAATCAGGACGGCCAGCTCCTCGTCCGTGGCACCCTCCCGCAGCGGGTCACGCAGGCTGATCCCCTCGGCGGCGTAGAGGCACAGAAACCACATGCCGTCCGCCGTGAGGCGACTCCGGTCGCAGGTCCGGCAGAACGGCTCGGTGGTGGAGGCGATGATGCCGAAGGTGGTCCCGTCGGGCAGCGCGAATCGCTCCGCCGGCGCGCGCGGATCCTGATCCGACACGGGAACGACCGGACCGTACCGTGCGGCCAACCGCGCGAGCATCTCGCGCCGCGAGACGACGAGGTCCCCCGCCCACCGGGTCGCACCGCCCACATCCATGTACTCGACGAAACGGACCTCGAGCCCGCGCTCGCGGCCGAACTCGAGCAGGTCCGCGATCTCGTCGTCGTTCACGCCCCGGACAACGACCGCATTGAGCTTCGTCCCGCGGAACCCGGCGGCCGCCGCGGCCGCGATGCCCGCCAGCGCCTCCGCGTGCCGATCGGCCCGGGTCATCGTCCGGAAGCGCTCCGGCCGCAGCGTGTCGAGACTCACCGTGATGCGTCTCAGTCCCTGACGCCGCAGGTCGCCCGCGAAGCGCGCCAGGAGGAGCGCGTTCGTGGTCATGGCGAGCTCGGAGAGCCCGGGAATGCCGGCCAGCCGCCCTACCAGATTCGGCAGCTCGTGGCGCAGCAGTGGCTCGCCGCCGGTCAGGCGGATCTTCGTGGCGCCCAACCGCACGAACACGCCAGCCAGCCGTGCCGTCTCCTCGAAGGTCAGGATCGAGGCGCGCGGCAGCCAAATGTAGGAGTCCTCCGGCATGCAGTACGAGCACCGGAGGTTGCAGCGATCGGTGACGGAGAGCCGGAGACTGCCCAGAGGGCGCTCAAGCCGGTCCCGGAGCACAGGGCCAAGGGTCATCGGACGGCCTGAAGGTACGGTGAAGGCGGGACCTGCGGTAGCATCCAAGGGGTATTCCTCAAGGGCGTTTACTAGTTCCTTTATGGCGGTTCGCCGGCGGAACTGTGATGTGGTCCCTGGTGTTGGCATGGGGCCTGCGAGTTATCTTCCGTCTCAGGGCTTCGGGCGAGCTTCGGGGCCCATTCACCGGAAAGGACGCGCGCGCTGATGACCGGATGCGTCACAGGACGGTCGGCCGATCTCCTGCGACAGATCGATGCCACCGTGGAGGGCCTCGTCCCCCACGTCGCGGCACTGCTGGCCGCCGTGTCCCCCGACCGGGACGTCTCGACCGCGCGCGAGGAGGGGTGCCACGTGCTCTCCGCTCCGGTCCGGTTCCCGGATGGTGTCGGCCAGGGAACGGTCGTGGCGCGCGTGTTCCGGTACCGGACCTCGGCGCGGGTGGACATCGCCCTCGTCCACAACCGGGTCATTGCGTTCGCCGACGGGCGGGCAACCAACCGGGCCTGTTTCCTCAACGACTTCAAGGCGGCCGTCACTCTCGTTCCCGATGCGGTCGAGCTGCCGGAGCGTTTCGTGCGCGAGGTCACGAGCGGCGTGCGGGCGGCGCTGGGCGCGGTGGAAGATCACAACCACCGCCACCCGCAGCCCTGGAGCCGGATCCGCGTGGCCGCCGCGGAGCCGGTCAGCGCGGCAACGTCAGGCTGAGCGCCCCGAACGGGGCATCCGCCTCAACGGCATAGCGGGCGTCGATGATCTCCACCTCGACGCCCGTTTCGCGTTCAGTCACCCTGAAGAACGGGAATCGGGCCCAGTACAGGAAGCCGGCGGCCTCCGGCTCTTCCCTGAGCCGCGCAAGCCGCCGGTCGTCGGCAGCAATGCGAAGCGCCACAAGATCGCCCCGACTGACGGCGGGAGAGCGCAGCCAGTCGAAGTCACCGACACGGTACTCGGCGCCTTGGTCCACCACCACCCAGCGACGGAAGGGCGTCACCGGAACGGGGGCGACCATGATCCGCTCGACCTCGCTCCCGGCCGCCGCGAACTCGCGCCGGACGAGACTCCGGGCGCCCACGGCCGAGACCGCCATCGCCGCCACATACACCCCGACCACCACCAACGCCACCCGCGCCGGGCGCGGCTGCCTTCGTCGCCCGGCCACGATCACGCCGGCGCCAAGCCCGAGCCAGACCCACGGGTCGGCGATGAACAGCACGTCGCCGTAGAACCACCGGTCGCTGAACGGCATGAGGAGCCGGACGCCGTACACGTTCAGCAGGTCGAGCAGGGGGTGGGAAAACACGCCGAAGGCGCTCAAGGCAAGCAGCGCGGCCGCGGAGGCGGGCGGCAGGGTCGGGCCGCGGGCCCGCCGCACCCCGCGGTCCCATGCGAGCATGATGGCCGTGAGCAGCACCGGCAGGACCACCAGCGCGAGCGCGCCGTGGGTCCACCCCCGCCGGAACGTCAGGGCGAACGTCTCACCCCACGCGTAGGCGACGACGTCGAGCGCGGGCAGGTTGGCGGCGATCACGAGCGTCGGCAGTGCCAGCGGTGTGCGCCGATCGAGCCCGGCGCGGGCGAGCGCGGCACCGGTCAGCGTGTGGGCAATGGGGTCCAACCCCCCTATCCCCTCCCCCCCGACGGGCCGGCGGGCCGGCGGGCCGGCGGGCGGTGCACGTACCCCATCGTCCCGCTCATCCCGCTATGCTCATCCCGCTTCTCCCGCACAGCGCTCGCAGGGACACAGGGAGCGCAGGTATTCGTAGGTATAGATTCCGGTGCTGTGCCCGTCGCTCCAGTCGATGCGGATGGCGTAGGCGCCGACGAGCGAGACGCGCAGGGGGACGATCTCGTTCGGGATGGCCGCCGGATCGAGCAGGGGCCGCCCAGTCACCTCTTCCACGCAACCGGCGCAGGGACACGCGAGACGGAGAGACCGCGCCGGGTACACCCCGACGTGGTCCTCCGCCCACGTGATGGTCACCGCATCGTCCGCGCGGTGAATGGCCTGGGGAACGGGGCCGACGCTCACGACTCCAGCGTCGCGACCAGCTCCACAGTCGGGATGCCCGCCAGCGCGCGCGACACCGGGCAGTTCTGCTTCGCGCCCTCCGCCGCGGCCTGGAAGGCCGCCTGGTCGATGCCCTTCACGACCCCGCGGGTCTCGAGGCGCATCTTGGCGACCGTGGACTTGCCCCCGATCGAGTCCATCGTGCAGTGCGCCGTCGTCGAGATCCGGGTGGCCGGCGTCCCACCCTTCTCCAGATCCGCCGCCAGCGCCATGCTGAAGCACGCGGCGTGCGCCGCCGCGAGCAGTTCCTCCGGGTTGGTACCGGGTTTTCCCTCGAACCGGGTGGGGAACGAATACGCCCCCTTGAAGCTGCCGGACGCCGCCTCGAACGTGCCGTTGCCGTCGCGCAGCTTGCCGTTCCAGACGGCGTTCGCCTTCGAAATCGTGGCCATTGGTATCGGCCTCCGCTGACAGGGTGAAAGAGCGTGGGCGGAATGTAATCGGTCGGCTCAGGCTCCTTGGAGGGCCAGGCGCGACACCACAAGCCGCTCCGCAAGGAAGCAGGCGGCGCGGGTTTCGGCCCAGTACCGGCGGCGCCACGGCTGACCCGCCACGAACCCCACGTGCCCGCCGCGGCGCACGAACGCGGACCGCAGGCTCGGATTCGCGACAACGGCGTCGCGCGGGATCACCGACGGTGGCAGAAAGGGGTCATCGTCCGCATGGATCAGCAGGGTCTCGGCCGCGATCGAGTGGAGAAACGCCGCCGAACTCGAACGTGCGTAGTAGTCGTCCGCGTCGCGGAATCCGTGGAGCGGCGCGGTCGCGGCGTCATCGAACTCCCGAAACGTGCGGGCGGCGAGGGCCCGCCGCCCGTCCATGCGGGCGCCCAGCTCCGCCTGTCGTGCACGCACCTTGGCCCGAAGCGACCGGAGCAGCCGGTGTACATAGAGCCGCGCCACGCCCCGCTCCGTGCACTTCGCACTCGCGGCGAGGTCGTAGGGCACAGAGACGGCCACCGCGGCATCGACCGGTCCTCTCTGCCCTTCCTGCCCTCTCTGCCCCTCCTCCCCGAGGTACTTGAGCAGCACGTTGCCGCCCACCGAAAACCCCACCGCCCCGAGTCGCGCTCCGGGGTACCGTCGGCGCAGCAGTGCCAGGACGAATCGCAGGTCGCCCGTTTCGCCGGAGTGGTACAGCCGCCGGCCGCGGTTCAGCTCGCCGCTGCACGATCGGAAGTTGAGGCCCACCGCGGCAAGGCCATGCCGGCCAAGCTGGCGGTAGGTCTCCAGGGCGTAGCCCGACCGGGCGGACCCTTCGAGCCCGTGCAGGACGACCACCACCGCCCGCGACGGATCGGCGCCGGTCTTCGGGTCCGGCCAGTCGAGGTCGAGGAAATCGCCGTCGGGCAGGTCGATCCGCTCGCGCGTCAGCCGGACTCCGCCGCGGGGGCGCGTCCACCGGGCGCCCACGGTCTGGCAGTGCGGCCCGGGCAGCCACCACGCCGGCACGAACGCGTCGGCGAGGCCCGAACGGCCGGGCGGGCTTGGAACCTGTTGCGGCATGCCGTACTATAAACGCCGCATGCCTCGCCTGTCCCCGCGCCTCCACCGCCCGTCCGCCGGGTTTCTGCTCCTGCTGCACCTGGCGCTGCTTGCGGCCTGGGCGCCGCACGCAACCGCGACGCGGGATGGGGCGCCGGTGGCGCATATCGAGGAGGCCGGCCGCGGCGACTGCCAGGTGCCGCACGACGATGCCGGCTGCGGCCTGTGCCAGCTCACCGCCACCCGCGTCGTGGTGGGGGACCCCGCGGTGCCGCAGCCGCAGGAAGCACGGGTTACCCTGGCCCGCTGTGCGGACGTGGCGGTGTCCAGCAGCCGCAGCATTGTGGCGTGCGGACACCCCCGGGCCCCGCCCAGGGAGACCGCCTAGCCATCGTCGGCGTTCCAGGTCACGGCTCGCCGGCGGCTCCCGCTGGCGTTCCTGTCACCGACCTGGAGAGGTAGCACCGTGCCGACATCCCCACGCAGCCTCAGAGTCCCGAAGCCCCGGCCGGCACGCCGGTTCGGCCCCGGATTCTGGTTGCTCGTCCCGCTCACGCTCGCCCTGGCCCCCCCGGCGCGCGCGCAGGCACCGGGCCGTGCCGATTCGATCGAGGCCGAGCTGCGGCGGCTCCGCGCGCGGATGGACTCGCTCGAGCGGGTGATTGCCCGGCTCCTCCCAGCCCAACGCGACACGGCGCGTGCGGTGGACGAGCTGGCGGCGCTGCGGGCCGCGGCCCGCGCGGCAGCCGGGACCGACACCACGGCCGCCCGCTCCGACACCGCCGCCGCTCCGGCGCAGGATCGGGGCGGGAACCTGAACCGCCTGAATCCGGAGATCAGTGCCACCGGCGACGTCCGGCTGCAGGTGGATCCCGACGCGCCACGCGAAGACAACGTCGATTTCCGCGAGGTCGAGTTCTCGTTCCAGTCGGCGCTCGACCCGTACGCCAAGACGAAGATCTTCCTCTCGGCAGGCACGGAGGGCGTGGAGGTCGAAGAGGCCTACCTGTACTGGACGGGCCTGCCCGGCGGTTTCCGCATCGACTTGGGCCGGTTCCGGCAGCAGGTGGGTGAGCTGAACCGCTGGCATCCGCACGCCCTCCCTGAGAGCGAGTGGCCCTTGGTGCTGCGCGAGTACTTCGGCGACGAGGGGCTGCGCGGGGACGGCGTGGGGCTCTACTGGACGGTGCCGGTGGGGGGTGGTGCCGCCGGCACGTGGGAGCTGTGGGGACAGGCCACGCTCGCGGACAACGAGGCACTGTTTGCCGGCGGGCGGCGCCTCGCGGGACTGGGCCACGTCAACGCCTTCTGGCAGGTGAGTCCCGCGGTGTTCTTCCAGCTCGGTGGCACGGTGCTCGGCGGGTCGAATCCGGATTCGAGTCTCACGAGTACCGTCATCGGGGCCGATTTCCGCCTGTCCTGGCGGCCGCCGGGACGCGCGCTCTACCGTTCCTTCACGCTCCGCGGCGAGGGATACGCCAACCGGCGCGAGGAGGGCGGGGGGACCACCACTTACACGGGCGCGTACGCAAGCGCGCAGTATCAGCTCTCGCGCCGGCTGTACGCCGGCGTGCGCGTGGACTGGGTGGAGCCGCTGGCGCTGCCCGGAGCGCATACGTGGGCCGTGGTGCCGGCGCTCACGTTCTGGCAGAGCGAGTGGGTGTATCTCCGTCTGGAGTGGCAGCATCAGCGCGACGCCGTCGCGTCCGGCGGCACCGAGCCCGGCAACCGGATCCTCCTGCAAACCGTCTGGGCCATCGGTCCCCACAAACACGAGACCTACTGATGACGACACGTCTGCGTCTTATCCTCAGGCTGGCCGTCCTGGGCGCGCTCCCGGCGGCCATGGCCGCGCAGGAGCCCCCGCTCCGGATCGTCACGTCCCTCACCACCTACGGCGTCATCGCACGAGAGATCGCCGGGGACCGGGCGGCCGTCACGTCCATCGCGCGCGGGGACGAGAACCCCCACTTCGTGCAGCCGCGCCCCAGCTACGTCCTCGACCTCAAGCGGGCGGACCTGTTCATCACGACGGGGCTCGACCTGGAGCTGTGGGTCCCGACGCTGCTCGACAAGGCCGGGAACCCCCGCATCCGCGAGGGCTCACCGGGCTATCTCGCGGTGTACGGCGGCATCGACCTGCTCGACGTTCCGGCGAGCGTGAGCCGCAGCGGCGGGGACATCCATGCGTTCGGCAATCCGCATCTCTGGACCGATCCCGTCAACGGGATCATCATTGCGGACAACATCCGGAACGCGCTGCGCCGCCTCGATCCATCGGGTGCGGCCGAGTATGATCGCCGCTACGCCGACTTCCGCCGCCGCGTGCTGACGGCCTACGTGGGCGCAGAGGTGCTCGGTCTCCTGGGCGAGGACGTCGTGTTCGACCTCGCGCGGCGGCACGCGCTCCGCGACTTCCTGTCCACGCAGCAGTACCAGGGCCGGCCGCTGGCCGACCGCGCGGCGGGCTGGGTGCGGGAGGCCGAGGCGTTTCGCGGCCGGCTAATGGTGTGCTACCACAAGGAGTGGGACTACTTCAGCCGGGCGTTCGGCATCCCCTGCGTCGACTACATCGAACCCAAGCCCGGCATCCCGCCCACTCCGCGCCACGTGAGCGAGGTGATCACGCTCATGCGCGACCGCGACATCCGGGTGCTCTTTTCGACGAACTACTACGACGCAAACCAGGTGCGCTCGGTCGCCGCCAAGACGGGCGCGGTGGCGGTGATGGTCCCGTCGAACGCCGAGGGCGCGCCCGACACCGATACCTACATCGCGCTGGTGACCCTCTGGGTCCGTCAGCTGCGGGCCGCGTTCGCGGGTCCCGCCCATCCCTGATTCCCGCGAGGCCGCATGCCGGAACTCGTGCAGTTGATGATCCCGCCCTTCGTGGCCTGCATGGTCTTCGTCGCGATGCTCGGCTATCTGGGGGTCCATATCATCGCGCGGGGGGTCATCTTCGTGGATCTCGCGCTCGCGCAGATGGCGGCCCTGGGCAGCACGACCGCGCTGCTCCTGGGCATGGACGCCGGGTCCAGAGCCGGGTATGTGTTCGCGTTCGGCTTCGCCACCCTGGGCGCGCTGGTATTCGCGCTGACCCGATCGACGTCGGGCAAGCCGCGGGTCCCGCACGAGGCGATCATCGGGATCGTGTACGTGGTGGCGTCCGCCGCGACGCTGCTGGTGGCCGACAAGGCTCCCCACGGCGCCGAGACCATCAAGGAAGCCCTGGCTGGCACGATCCTGTGGGTC
This sequence comes from Gemmatimonadales bacterium, assembly GCA_036732805.1. Taxonomy (GTDB): domain Bacteria; phylum Gemmatimonadota; class Gemmatimonadetes; order Gemmatimonadales; family GWC2-71-9; genus JAOTWJ01. The sequence goes on from DAINBS010000022.1 coordinate 9,975, forward strand.
ACGTGGCCGCAGATTCTCAAGCTCGCGGTGGCGTACGCCGTCGTCGGCGCGTTTCACTGGGCCCTGCGACGGCGCTTCTTCACGCTCTCGATGGAGGAGGAGCGCGCGGTGAACGAGGGGTGGCGGGTGCGCTGGTGGGACTTCCTGTTCTACTTCTCGTTCGGCGTGGCGATCACCCTGGCGGTCCCCATCGCCGGCGTCCTGCTGGTGTTCACCCTGCTCGTGGTGCCCGCGGCGACCGCCTTTCTCTTCACGCGCCGGGTGCGGCTGCTCATCGCGCTCAGCTGGGCGTCCGCGGCGGTGGCCGCGGCGGCCGGGCTTGCCGTGTCATTCCGCTACGACCTGCCGACGGGGCCGGTGATCGTGTGTGCATTCGGCACCCTGCTGCTGGCGGCCGGTCTCGTCCGCCTGTCCATCCGGGCCGGCGCCGCGGAGCAGTCGTAGCAGCGCGGAGGGGGCGACCGCGGCCGGCCGCCCCCTCGCCCGGTTCTCTGCCCCTCTGCCTCTCTCCTCTGGTCGTTCTCAGGTCCCCGGCGTCTTCAGAAACCTCGCGAGCCACTCGTAGAACACCCGGTGCCACAGCACGCCGTTCTGGGGCTGGAGCACCCAGTGGTTCTCCGAGGGGAAGTACAGGAACCGGCTCTCGATGCCCTTGAGCTGGAGGGCCGTGAACGCCTGCATGCCCTCCGTGACCGGCACCCGGAAGTCCTGCTCGCCGTGGATCACGAGCATGGGCGTGTCCCAGTTCTGCACGAAGTTGTGCGGGGAGAACGCCTCGTAGCTCGGCGGCTTCGGGGCGTCCCAGTACGCGCCCCCGAGATCGAACGTCGGGAAGAAGATCTCCTCCGTGGCGCCGTACATGCTCTCGAGGTTGAACACGCCGTCGTGGGCAATGAACGTCTTGAACCGGCCCTCGTGGTGTCCCGCGAGCCAGAACACGCTGTACCCGCCGAAGCTCGCGCCCACGGCGCCCAGGCGATTCCGGTCCACGTACGGCTCCCGGGCGACGTCGTCGATCGCGGCCAGGAGGTCGCGCATGGCCTGCCCGCCCCAGTCACCCGAGATCTGCTCCTTGTACGCCTGCCCGAAGCCCGGCACGCCGCGCCGGTTGGGAGCCACCACGACGTAGCCGTTGGCGGCGAGCGCCTGGAAGTTCCAGCGGTAGGAGAAGAACTGGCTCACCGCCGACTGCGGCCCGCCCTGGGCGTAGAGGATGGCCGGGTACTTCTGCGCGGGGTCGAAGCCCGGCGGGTAGATCACCCACGTCAGCACGTTGGCGCCGTCGGTGGCTTTCACCATTCGGCGCTCCACCTTTCCCAGCGTGAGCGCCGCGAGGGCCGCATCGTTGTAGCTCGTGAGCTTTGCCGCCTCGCCGGTCAGCGGATTGACCCGGTACAGCTCGGTGGGCGCCGCGATGGACTGCCGGCCGGCCACGAGCACCGGCCGGTTCCCGGCCAGGGCCACGGCGACGTCGGTATAGTCGTGCAGGCCCGTCGTGATCTGCCGCACCGTGTTCTTCCCGGGGTCGGCGGCGAACAACTGCGAGGTGGTTTCGGTCACCGCCAGGAAGTAGATGGTCTTGCTGTCGGCCGACCATGAGGGGCTCGCCGCGTCACGGTCGAAGCCGGCGGTTACCTCCCAGTCGCGCCCGGCGGCCAGGTCACGCACGAACAGCCGGTTCCGGTCGGCCTCGTAGCCGTCGCGCGCCATGCTCAGCCAGGCCAGGTGGCGGCCGTCCGGTGAGAATACCGGCTCCACGTCGTATCCCGGGTTGCCCGCGGTGACGTTCGTCGTGACGCGCGTCGCGAGGTCGTACAGGTAGACGTCGGAGTTCGTGCTGCGCGCCGCGGCGGCGCCGGTGAGCTTCTTCGCGGTGTAGGCGATGACCTTGCCGTCGGGGCTCCAGTTGATCTGCTCGACGCCCCCGAACGGCATGAGCGGCGTATCCCACCGCTCGCCGGGCATGATGTCCACCGGCTCGACGACGCTCCCGTCCCGGTATTCGGCGACGAACAGGTGGTTGTAGTCGTACTCCCGCCACGTGTCCCAGTGCCGGTACATCAGCTCGTCGATAATCCGCCCGTCCGCCTTGGGAAGGTCCGGATGCCGGTCCAGCGTGGACTGGTCGAGTTTCACCCGGCTGGTGAAGGAGACGTGGGTCCCGGCGGGAGAGTACCGGAAGTTGTCGATGCCGCCCGCGATATCCGTCATCCGGCGCGGATCGGTCCCGTCCGGATTGACCTCCCAGAGCTGCGAGGAGCCGCTCCGCGCCGACAGGAACCCGATCCGCCGCCCGTCGGGCCGCCACTGCTGCGCCACCTCGCTGCCCTGCCAGTCGGTGAGCCAGACGGGCTCGCCTCCCGCCACCGGCAGGCGGACCAGATCCGTGTTGCCTCGGTTCTCGGCGAGGTCCGTGGTCCGCACGCCGAACACGAGCGTCGCTCCGTCGGGCGAGACGGCGGGGGCCCCCACACGGATCAACTGGACGAGTCGTTCGGGCGTCAGGACCTGCTGGGCCGCGGCGCGCCAGGGCGCGCACGCCAGCAGAACGAGTACGAGAATGCGCATGACCCTACTCCGTTGGATAATGTCCAATGACGAATGTTCAATGACCAATGTTCAATGACGAATGTCCACTGATGAACATCCAAGGACTGATGAATAGCACGAAGGAAGAACGGGACCCCTGGTCATTCCTTGTTGGTCATTCCCTGTTGGTCATTCCTCACGGGTTTCCAGCAGCAGCCGCTGCCGTCGGGCGGGCGGGAAGCGCTCGATGGCGTACCGCAGCGTGGTGCGCGGGATCGCCGGCCCATGGCGCCGCAGGAACGCCTCGAGCCGGGCCGCATCGGTCTTGCCAGCCTCCCGGAGCAGCCAGCCCACCGCCTTGTGGATCAGATCGTGCGGGTCCCCGAGCAGGGCCCTCGCCACCCGGTACGCCTCGGGCAGCGCCTGGCCGCGCCGCGCGAGCGGCACGAGGGCCACCGCGGCGGCCCGCCGCACCCACAGGCTGCGCGCCGCGGTCCACCCGGCCACCTCCTTCAACAGGGCGGGCCGGCGCGAGAGCAGCGGCGTCACCAGGGCCGGTGTCACCAGATCCACCGCCGCCCAGGTCGCGCAGTGCCCATCCCGCAGCCACCCCCGCACCCGCCGCACGAGCCCGGGCGGGAACGCGGGCTGCCACCTCGCGAGCACCAGCACCCCGACCCCCTTCGCCTCGAGCTCCGGATGCCGGATGAGGCGGTCGCAGAACGCCGTCGCGGCGACGACGTCCCAGCTCGACCGGTGCTCGGCCCAGATCCCGCGCGCGATCCGACGCACGTCCGGCAGGGCGACACCGAAGAACGCGACCGTTTCATCGCGCTTGAAATACACGCGCATGCCCGCCGCGCGGCGAGCGGAGCCGGCGCGCCCGAGCGCCGCCAGCGCGGACCGTTCGGCGGACCACAGTCCCGGAGCGTGCGTCAGAACGCGAGGCATGACACAAACGTAGCCACCTTCCCTTCGTCATTCCCTGTTGGTCATTCCCTGTTGGTCATTCTCGTCCATCAGCACCTTCGCAAACACGTCCGCGTCCACGTTTCCGCCCGACGCGATGACGGCCACCTTCCGGCCCCGCAGGCTCCCGCGCGCCTCGAGCACCGCGGCGAGCGGTGCCGCGCCGGCGCCTTCCACCACGTTGTGCGTGTCCGTGAAGAAGTGGCGCATGGCGGCCCGGATGGCCGATTCGCTGACGGCCACGACCCGCTCGGCGCCGGCGCAGATCGTCGCGACGGCGGTCGGGTTGGGCACGCGGCACGCGAGCCCGTCCGCGATCGTCGCGGCGGGCGGAGTCGAGACCGGCCGGCCCTCGAGGAACGAGCGCTGGTAGCTGGGCAGCGCTTCGGACACCACGCCCACGACCCGCGCGCGCAGCCCGAGGGCATCCCGAGCCGCGATGACCCCGCTGATGCCGGAGCCCATCCCGATGGGGACGTACACCGCATCCAGGTCCGGGACCGCGGTGAACAGCTCGAGCGCATACGTGGCGACGCCCAGCACGAGCGTTTCGTCGAACGAGTTGACGAAGTGGAGCCCCCGTTCCCGGGCCAGGGTTCCCGCGTACTCGTAGGCCTCCTGAAAGTCCGTGCCGTGCTCGATCAGCTCCGCCCCGAAGGCCCGCATGGCCGCGTTCTTCTCGCGCGAGTTGCCGTGCGGCACCACGATCACCGCGGGCAGCCCGTACCGGGCGGCGGCGAACGCCACGCTCTGGCCGTGATTGCCACGGGTGGCCGCCAGCACCCCGGCGACCGGCGGCTCCCGTCGGACGAGCGACGCGAGATAGGTGAGCCCTCCGCGCACCTTGAAGGCGCCGGTCGGCGCGTGGTTCTCGTGCTTGACCCAGACTTCGCATCCGGCTCGAAGCTCGAGCAGCGGCCACCGGCGCTGCGGGGTGGGCGGAAAGACGGCATGCACCGCCGCCGCGGCGTCCTCGAGCATCACGCGTGACAGCGACACGGTCGGCTCCGGCGTAGATGGTCGGTTGGGAAGCTAGCCCACGTACCGGGGCGCGCTTACTTTCCGCGCCATGCCCCTGTTCGACACCCGGCGCCAGCGGGCGGCCCTCCTCATCCTCGTGCTGGGCGCAGGGCTCGCCGTCGCATTGGCCCCATACGCGTCGGGCATCCTGGGCGCCCCGGTCATCGTGGCGCTGTTCGGTCCCTTCAACAGGTGGCTGCGCCGCTACCTGCCCCCGGCGGTGGCGGCGGCCATCGTCATGGTGGCGGCGATACTGGTGATCGTCGTCCCCGGCGTGCTCATCGCCGGACTCGTCGTCGCCGAGGCGCCCACGATTGCCCGGGAGTTCGCCCAAAGCCCGGTCCTCGATCGGATCGACGCCCTGCGGCTGGGGCCGTACGCGATCGGCCCGGAGCTGCGCAAACTCGGCGATCGGCTCGTGACCTGGCTCGCGTCCGGTGCTATCGGGTTCATCGGGACGGCCACCCGCACCGTTCTCAACCTCACCATTGCCCTGTTTGGCGCGTACTTCCTGCTGCTCCGGACCGATGAGACCTGGAAGATGGCCCGGCCGTTCATTCCGTTCTCGGATCAGAACGTCCAGCGCCTGCGGGATCGGTTCCGGAACGTCACGAACTCCACGGTGATCGGGGTCATCCTCGTCGCCGTCATCCAGGGCGCCCTGCTCGGGATCATGTTCGCGATCCTGGGCCTGCCGAACGTGCTCTTCTGGGGGGTGGCCACCGCCGTGGTCTCGATTCTGCCGGTGGTCGGCAGCGGCCTCATCTGGGTTCCGGCGTGCGCCTGGCTGGCAACGGACCACCGGATCGGGGCCACGCTCGTCCTCGCGGTCTGGGGGCTGCTGGTGGTGGGGGGGGCGGACAACGTCATCCGCCCCGTCGTGTACCGCCGCTGGGCCAATATCCACCCGTTCGTCACCCTCGTCGGCGCCTTCGCCGGCATCCGGTGGTTCGGGCTGATGGGGATCCTGATCGGGCCGCTGGCCCTCAGCTACTTCTTCGCGCTGATCGACATGTACGCCCAGGACTACATGGAGGCGGCCGAACGGTTCCGCCGCCGGACCATGGAAGTGCCCGTCGTGGCCCCGGGAGCGGAGCCCGGCGGGAACCCGGCGCCCGGCGCCCAGGTAACACCAGGTTAGTCGGAACCGTCCCCAGAACAGGTACATTGCACGGCGCGATGCCCATGCCCCAGACACCCCAGCGGTCCAACCGCCCGCCCCTGTCGCGTTCCTGGATGGTCCTCGCCGCCCTGGTGCTGGGGGCGGTAACGACGACCCCGGCCGCCGCCCAGTACTTCGGCCGGAACAAGGTCCAGTACGAGACGTTCGAGTTCCAGGTGCTCCAGACCGAGCACTTCGACATCTACTACTATCCGGAGATGCGCGAGGCGGCGCTGATCGCGGGACGCATGGCGGAGCGGTGGTACAACCGGCTCTCGCGCCTGCTCGGGCACGAGCTGGGGAGCCGGCAGCCGCTCATCATGTACGCGAACCACCCGCACTTCGAGCAGACGAACGCGCTCTCCGGGGAGTTGGGAGAGTCCACCGGCGGGGTGACCGAGGTCTTCAAACGGCGGATGGTGCTGCCCTTCGCCTCCGGCCTCAAGGACACGGACCACGTCATCGGACACGAGTTGGTCCACGCGTTCCAGTTCGACATCACCGGCCAGGGGGGCTCGGTCCAGACCGGCCAGATTCCCGGGGCCCTGCGGCTGCCCCTGTGGTTCATCGAGGGCATGGCGGAGTATCTCACGCTGGGCGCGGACGATCCCCACACCGCGATGTGGATGCGCGACCAGGCGCGCCACGAGCTCCCCACCATCCCGCAGCTCGGCGACCCCTACAAGTGGTTCCCCTACCGGTACGGACAGGCCGTGTGGGCGTACCTCGCGGGGCGCTACGGCGACGAGATCGTCGGGCGGCTCCTCCAGACGGCCGGCCGCTCGAGCGACCCCGAGCTGGCCATGTCCCGCATCCTGGGCGCCGACCTCAAGGAGATGAGCGAACAGTGGCACCGGGCGCTCACGGAGACGTACACGCCCCTCGTCGAGGCCACCGAGCCGCCATCCACGTACGGAGAGGCGGCCTTCGGCGGGAAGGACGTGCTCAACACGGCCCCCACCATCAGCCCTGACGGCCGCCGGCTCGCGTTCATATCCACGCGCGACCTGTTCTCCCTCGACGTCTATATCGGCGACATCGAGACCGGCCGGATCCTCCGCAAGCTCACGCAGACCGCCACCGACCCGCACTTCGAGAGCCTCCAGTTCATCTCGTCGGCCGGGGCGTTCAGCGCCGATGGCGAGCAATTCGTGCTGGCCGGGGTGAGCCGCGGCCGGCCGACCCTCACGATCATCGACATCGAGTCGGGCGATCAGGTCCGCGACATCCGCCTCCCCGAACTCGGCGAGGTGTTCACACCCACCTGGTCGCCGGACGGGCGGTACATCGCCTTCTCCGCACTCGCCGGCGGCCTGTCGGACCTGTTCGTGTACGACCTGGACCGCGCGGAGCTGCGCCGGCTCACCAACGACCCGTTCGGGGATCTGCAGCCCGCGTGGTCGCCGGACGGCCGTTCACTGGCGTTCGTGACCGACCGGTTTTCCACGAACCTCGAACGGCTGGACTACGGCGAGTACCAGATCGCCGTGATGGACGTGGCAACGGGACGGACCACGCCGGTGCCCGGCTTCCCCACCGGAAAGCACGTGAGCCCGCAATGGTCTCCCGACGGCGCACGGGTGTTCTTCGTGTCGGACCAGAACGGCGTGAGTAACGTCTACCAGGTCCGGCTCGCGGATGGAGCCATCCGGCAGGTGACCAACCTCTATACGGGTGTCACGGGGATCACCGCCACGAGCCCGGCCCTGTCGGTCTCCGCCTCCGGCGACCGCGCCGTGATGAGCGTCTTCGTGGACGGCGGCACCGCCCTCTACGTCGTGAAGGACCCCGCGCTGCTGGACGGACACGACGTATCGCCGCCGTTCGCGTCGGCGCGCCCCAGCCGGCTCCCGCCGGCCGAGCCCATCGCCGACCAGATCACGGCCATTCTGGCGGACGTCCAGACCGGACTGCCCGACACCGCGGAGTTCCTCAGCAAGCGGTACGGGGCGGGGTTGAGCCTCGACTACGTCGCCC
>DAINBS010000023.1:0-17545 GCA_036732805.1 Gemmatimonadales bacterium
CCGGCTCCGGGACGTGGTGCTCCCGGCAGTGGGCGCGGATGGCGGCGTGGACCGTGTCGTCGAGCAGCAGCTCATCGCGGATGACGCTGCGCCGGACCAGCTTGTAGCGGTCCACGCGCACCCTGAACCGGTGAACGGCCCGCAGCACGGCGCGGCGGAACCAGGCGCGGATGGCCTCGCGGGTGCGGCGGACGGCCCAGAGGGTGATGGCCCCGGCGAGGAGGACAGCGGCGGTGCCGAGGAGGGTCCAGGCGAGGGTGGACACGGGGGATAGAGTGGGGTGTGCGGGGGCTGGAGGCAAGCAGGGAACTCACTACGGGAGGACGTGAGAACGAGAGGACGTGAGCGTCGATGCCGCGAACTCACGTCCTCACGTGCTCACGTCCTCAGGTTCGTCCCTGTCAGAGCACCGGCTCGACGATCTCCCCGGTCTTCTCGTACTGGTACGCCATCTGCTTGAGCCGCGCGATGCGCCGGGCCATGGGCGGATGCGTCCCCAGCAGGTCGGCTACGAAGCCCTCCTTGCTGGTGATGCGGCGGCCGAGCGGGTCGGCAATGCAGAGATGCGCCGTGCCGTGCTTGATGGCCTTGGTGGGCGCGGCGGCATGTTCGATCTTCTCGAGCGCCGAGGCGAGTGCGCCGGGATTGCGACTGAACTGCGCGCCCGTGGCGTCCGCGAGGTACTCGCGCTTGCGGCTCACGGCGAGCGCCAGCATCCGTGAGATGAGGGGCGCCAGCAGCACGGTGATCAGCCAGACGACGATCAGAACGAGGACGAGCGCGCCGCCGCCCCCCTTCTTGCCGCCGCCCGACCGTCCGCGCCCGCCGCCGAACCGCATGCCCCGCATCGTGATGTCGGAGATGATGGCGACGACGCCCACCAGGGCGGCGAGCAGGGTCATCAGGCGGACGTCCAGGTTGCGGACGTGCGCCATCTCGTGCGCCACAACGCCCTGAAGCTCGTCACGGCTCAGGGTCTCGAGCAGGCCGCGGGTGACCGCGACGTGCGCGGTCTTCTGATCACGGCCGGTGGCGAACGCGTTGGGGTCGTCGTCGGGGACGATCCAGACCTTCGGCTTGGGAAGCCCCGAGGCGATGGCCATCTCCTCGACGACGTTGACGAGCTGGCGCTCCTTGTCGGTGGAGGCGGTGACCAGCTCCCACGCGCCGGCGGCGCTCAGGACCTGCTTGGCGCCGCTCTTCCATGCGTAGCCCGTCATGCCGACGCCCAGCAGGGTGGCCGCGATCCCCACGAACGGGAACGCGTGCCGGTACTGCCCGGGTTCGGCGCCGGAGGTCCGGAGATACAGAATCCAGTCGGCGCCGAACCCGATCCAGGCGAAGAACAGAATGAACACGGCGACCAGGATCGCCGAGCGGCGCCGGTTCTGGCGCTGCTGCTCGAAGAGACTGGTGCCGCTCACGCCTTCGGCTTCATGGAGAGGTCAACGACGGGGACCTCGCGCTCCTTCGGCTCCTCGATCTCGTACAGCTCCACGACCTCGGCCTTGGCGAGGCCGGCCAGGAGACTCCACGGGAACTGCTGCTGCTTCACGTTGTAGTCCGTGGCGGTGTCGTTGTAGAGCTGGCGGGCGAACGCGACGCGGTTCTCCGTCGACGTCAGCTCTTCCTGTAGCTGCCCGATGTTGCCCGTCGCCTTGAGGTCCGGGTACCGCTCCACCACCACGTTGAGGCGCGACAGCGCGGCGCCGAGTGCCGCCTCGGCCCCCGCCAGCGCCGGGATGCCGCCCGTGGGCGAGGCCTCGGCCTGGAGCTTCACGGCCTGGTTGCGCGCCTGGATCACAGCCTCGAGCGTGTCCTTCTCGAAGTCCATGGCCCCCTTCACGGCGTTCACCAGGTTCGGGATCAGGTCGTGCCGCCGCTTGAGCTGGACGTCGATTTGCTTCCAGGCATTCAGCGTCTGCCCCTTGAGCGCAATCAGGCTGTTGTACCCGCCGATGGCGAAGACCACGACGACGATCAGAAGTATCAGCAAGAACCACGACATGGCCGGCTCCCGGCTGGAGTGCGCGAGCGGTCGCGATAGGCGCCCGCCCGTGAGACGTGATGACGTGAAAAGTGGGGATTCCGCCCGCTGCCGCAAGCGGCGCGACGGCGCTACTCGGCCTTGCGGCGCTCCCGCAGGCGCTCGACCGCCTGCCGGACTTCGTCCACGATCGTGCCGGAGGGCAGGGTGGCCAGCGGGTGTCCGGCGCGGAGGTGCAGCTCGAGGCCGCTCTCCACCGCCACCCGGCGCCACGTCTCGCCGCCGGCCGGCCGGGGCGGGGCCGTCTCCACATGGAACGCGCGCCCGGCGTCGGCCACGCCCAGCTCCCGGGGATGCGGCAGGCGATCGCCGAGCGTGGCGGCGATCCGGCGCTCGAGCACGTCGCCCGTGGCCTGGTCGAGTTCGGCGCGGATGGTGGCGAGCGCGGCCCCCTCCATCTGCCGGAGCTTGATGGACAGCAGTTGCAGGAGGTGCCGGTAGGAATAGGTCGCCGACGGTCCGCGGCCGTCCGGGGCGTGCAGCAGGCCCCGGGTGACGTAGAACCGCACCGCGCGCTCCGAAACGTCGGGCCGGGCGGTGGCCCCGACCGGACGGACCCGCGTGCGCTCGAGGATCGCCGTCGTCGTGGCGGCGAGATCCCGCAGGTTCCAGGGCGCCAGGTGCCGGAACTCGCGCAGCGCGAGCAGGGGATCGGCGTTCACGCGGGCAGTATGTCCGCCGGAGTGGCCACTCGGCAAGGGCCGGGGGGCCATGCGGGATCCCGGTACGGCCCGCGACGAATCGGTGACGGCGCCTGCGCCCACATGCCGTACCGTGGGTCATGCGACGTGGCGTCTCGCTCGTGGAGCTCGTGGTGGTGGTCGCCATCATCGGCACGGTCACCGGCCTCCTCCTGCCCCGTTGGGGCGGATTCCGGGACCGGACGGCGGTGAGCCGGGCGACGAGCGAGGTGGCGAGCTTCTATCACCAGGCGCGCTATGGTGCCATCCTCCGGGCGCAGACCGTGCGCATCGAGTTCGGCAACGCAACCCTGCGGGCCGTCTACGAGGGGGTACAGGACTCGACGTTTCTGCTTCGGCCGGGCCCGGCTCGCTACGACGTGGTGCTCGAGGGCTCGCGGACCGTGATCCGGATCGGCCCCAATGGGATCGGCTACGGGGCTGCGAACACCACACTGGTGCTGCGCCGCGGTGAGGTCGCGGATACCCTGACGACGTCGCGACTTGGGCGACTGAAGCGCTGGTAGAAACGGCGGGATAGCGGGATGAAACACCATCCCGCTATCCCGCCCCCATCCCGCCTATCCCGCTATCTCTGGATGTTACTCCGGTACGTCGTCAGCCAGCTGCCGTGGTGCTCGTAGCCCGGCCGCGCGGCCGCCATTTCCGCGTCGAAGTTCTGGAGGTAGGCCTGCTCGGCCCGTCGCGCCGCCACCGAGTCGCCGGAGGCCCGGGCGGCGTCCGCGTGGAGCATGGTGGCGAACAGGTGTGTGGGGGTGGCCGCGGCGATCGTGTCGGCTTGGGCGGCCGCGGCGGCCGGGTTGCCGGCCGCGAGCTGGATCAGGCCAATGTGGAACCGGGCGTCGTCGTCCAACGTGTCGAGCATGCCGTACGCCTGGAGCGCCATCGTGGCGAACAGCACGGCGGTGTCACGCACCCCCGCTTCGTTTGCCTGCATGACCCGGTTGAACAGCCGGTCCGCGGCGTCCCGCGGCGTCATCTGGGACAGGTCCACCGGGCCGTTGGACGGGGCGGCTGGTGGCGCGGCGGCCGGCGGCGGCGCCCCGGGCCGGAGCCGGATCACCCCGAGAATCACGATGAGGATCAGGACGGCCCCCCCCACCAGAAACCACGGAATCCCCGCCTGCGCGCCCGCGGCACTTCCGCCCCGCGCCATCGCGGGGGCCCCGCAGGCGTGACAGAACTTGGCCGTGGCGTTCAGCGGGGCACCGCACTTGGCGCACGCCGCCGCACCGAGCGCGGTGCCGCAGTTGCTGCAGAACTTGCCGCTCGCGTTGGTGCCGCATTTGGGGCACTTCATCTGGGCTCCGAGGGGTCAGTCGGGGGCGTAATGTAGCGGGATGGGCGGGATGATAGAGCCGCGGGATGAGCGGGATGGGCGGGATCCCCCCGGATCCCACCCCCCAATCCCGCCCTATCCCGCCTAACCCGCCCCATCCCGCCGTCTGTTGTCGTTCTCCCCCCGCAGCGTTAACGTAGCCCTCATGTCCGGCGAGCCCCGCAAGAGCAAGCGCTTCGATCCGCCCCTGAGCGAGATCCAGGCGCGCCAGATGGGCGAGCTGCAGCGGGGGGACAGCCGCTGGGACGTGCTGATCGAGTTTGCCCGCGACGACGAGATCGGCGCCCTGCGTGGCCGGATCCATTTCGTTTCCGGCGCGGTGCACCGGGTTTCCGGCTGGATCTTCCTCGAATGGTCCGCCAAGGACATCGAGGCGCGGTTCGGCGAGTTCTCCGCCCAGGAACTCTGGAACCTGCTGGATTCGCTGACCTGATCCCCTACTCCACCCACCTCCCCGCGGGATAGGCGGGATGAAGCGGGATGGAGCATTCATCCCGCTATCCCGCTTGTCCCGCTGCGGTCACATCCCCCCGCCCTGTAGTCGGATTCGTGCAACATGTGCACGATTTCGACGACGCCGCGTCAAGATTCAGGCGATTTCCGGCCTGACTCCTCCAATTTCCGAGCATGGTGCATGCAATTTGCTTGACACCGCGACAAGCCCCGGATACCTTGCGCCGTCCTATTCCGGGTCCCCCACGCAGCGAGGAATGCCGCCGTGCCGCCCAAGCACCGCACCACCGTTCCCAATGGCAAACCGTCGCTCCAGGGTCGCGTGATCGACACCCGGGGCGCGAGCAGGTCGGACATCCTGAAGCTCTGCAAGGAGGTGCAGGTCGATTTCCTGCGCCTCCAGTTCACGGACGTCACGGGCGTCAACAAGAACGTCGAGGTCCCGCAGTCGCAGTTCGAAAAGGCGCTGTCGGGCGAGGTGATGTTCGACGGGTCGTCCATCGAGGGCTTCGTCCGGATCGAGGAGAGCGACATGCTCCTCAAGCCGGATCTCGACACGTTCAAGATCCTGCCCTATGAGGACGAAGGTGGGCGTGTCGGCCGGCTGATCAGCGACATCTACCTGCCCGACGGATCGGCCTTTGCCGGGTGTCCGCGCCTCACGCTCAAGAAGCAGATCGACCGCGCCAAGAAGATGGGCTTCCAGATGATGGCCGGCTGCGAGGCCGAGTTCTTCATCTTCATGCTGGACGAGAACGGCGAGCCCACCCTGCGGACGCACGACACGGGCGGCTACTTCGACCTCGCCCCGGTGGACAAGGCCGAGCCGATCCGCCGCCTGATCATCGAAGACCTCGTGCACATGGGCTTCGAGGTCGAGGCGGGGCACCACGAAGTGGCCGTGGGGCAGCATGAGATCGACTTCCGCTACGCCGATGCGCTCGACACGGCGGACAACATCGCGACGTTCCGGTTCATCGTCCGCAACGTGGCGTACCGGAACGGCTTCCTGGCCACGTTCATGCCGAAGCCGATCTTCGGCCAGAACGGCTCGGGCATGCACACGCACCAGTCGCTGTTCAAGGGCGGCAAGAACGCATTCTACGACGAGAAGGCCGAGTGGCAGATCTCCAAGGTCGGCTTGAGTTACATCGCCGGCCTGCTGGACCACGCCCGCGGGTTCTGCGCCATCACCAATCCGTTGGTCAACAGCTACAAGCGGCTGGTGCCCGGCTACGAAGCGCCCACCAACGTGGCGTGGAGCATGCGGAACCGGTCGCCGCTCATCCGGATCCCGGACCGTCGCGGCCAGGGCACGCGCTGCGAGCTGCGCATGCCGGACCCGGCCGCCAACTCGTATCTCGCGCTCGCCGTGATGCTCGCGGCCGGGCTCGACGGCGTGGAGCGCAAGCTCACGCCGCCCGATCCGGTCAACAAGAACATCTTCACGATGAGCGAGCGGGAGAAGCGCCGCTATCGCATCACCGAGCTGCCACGCGACCTGCACGAGGCGCTCGACACGTTCGAGAAGGACGCGCTGATCAACGAAGCACTCGGCGCCCACATCGTGGAGCGGTTCGTCGAGGCCAAGCGGCAGGAGTGGCTCGAGTACTCGGCGCAGGTGCATCAGTGGGAAGTGGAGCGGTATCTGGGCAAGTACTAGGCGGGAAGAAACGGCGGGATAGACAGCGGGATGGGGCGGGATAGGCGGGATGAAGCCCCATCCCGCTTCATCCCGCCTGTTCATCCCGCCGTCGATCCCGCCCATCCCCGCCGCCCTCCCCGGTTTACGCCCGCCCGTCTACCTTCCCCGCCATGCGAATCGCGATCATCGGCGCCGGCCGGGTGGGCATGGCGCTCGGGCACGGGTGGGTGCGGGCCGGACACGACGTCGTGTTCGGCGTGCGGAATCCCGCCGGGAGGGAAGTCCTGGTGGGACGCGTGGCGGCCATGCCGGACGCGGTGCGGGGCGCGGAGGTGGTCGTGGTGGCCACCCCCTGGAACGCCGCGGAGGAGGCGCTCCGGAGCGCGGGGACGCTCACGGGCAAGGTCGTCGTGGACTGCACCAACCCCATCCTCCCCGGGCTCGCGGGGCTCGCGGTGGGCACGAGCGAATCGGCGGCGGAACGGCTCGCCGCCATGGTGCCCGACGCGCGCCTCGTCAAGGCGTTCAACACGACGGGGTCGGCGAACATGGCCAGCCCATCGTACGGGGGGCAACGACTCACCATGTTCCTCTGCGGCGACGACCCGACCGCCAGGCACACCGTGGCCGAGCTGGCCGGGGATCTGGGGATGGACCCGGTGGACGCGGGAGCGCTCGTGGCGGCGCGGTACCTCGAACCCCTGGCCATGCTGTGGATCCACCTGGCCTACCAGCAGGGCCTCGGGCCGGATTTCGCGCTGCAGCTCGTGCGCCGCTGACCCGCCCGCGCGCGCCCGTGTCCGCCCGCCCTTCCCGATTTCGGCCGCTGGTCGGAGCGGCGTTCCTCTGGAGCGCGATCCAGCCCGTCACCGCGTCGGCCCAGGGGCCCGTCATCGACTCCGTGGCGGTCGAGACGTACGACATCTTCCTGCCGGAGGAAGTCGAGGGGAACGTGTTCGCGGCGCTGATGAACGCGCTGCACTGGAAGACCCAGCCGTCGGTGGTGCGCAAGGAACTGCTGTTCAAGGCGGGGCAGCCGCTCGACGCGCGCCGGCTGCAGGAGACCGAGCGGAACCTGCGGCGGCGCGGGATCTTCCGGCGGGTGCTGATCGACACCGTCCGGGTGGACGACAAGCTCGTGGCGCGTGTGGTCACGTCCGACGGCTGGACCACGAACGTGGACGTGGGGTTCAGCTCCACGGGCAGCACCGTCTCGTGGCGCGCGGGCGCCGTCGAGCAGAACGTGTTCGGCACCGGCCATGCGTTCGGCGTGATCTACCGGCACGAGCCCGACCGGAACGCCCTCAGACTGCTGACCCAGATCAACCGTCCGTTCGGCACCCGCGCCCTCCTCGCGGGGTTCTACGACAACCTGAGCGACGGCTGGGCCACCGCGTGGTCGGGCGGCGTGCCGTTCATGGCGCTGGAGCACCGGGTGGGGGTCGAGCTGCCGGGCGAGGCCGCCAGCCGCCGGATCATCCAGTGGCGCGACGGCGACACGCTCGCGGTGCGGTGGCGGCGCGCGTTCGTCCAGCGCGCGGCCGTGGGCTGGGCGCCGATCGCGAGCCCCGGCGGCTACCTGCGCCTGGGCTTCCTGGGCCAGATCCGCCAGGAGCAGTACCTCGCGATCGGCGACACGGGGCTCGCCGTGCCCGACAGCGTGTCGGGGGCCTTCGGCGTCTACGCCGATTTCCTGCACCCGCGGTTTCTCGAGGTGACCCACTACAACGGGTTCGCACGCGAAGAGGATGTGGACATCGGGGTGCGCGGCACGCTCCAGGTCTGGATCGCGCCGCGCGGGTTCGGCTACCGCGAGGGCGGCGTGGCGCCGCTCGTCGAGATCCAGGCCGGCATGGGGGTGCCCCAGGTGTTCGCGCGGCTTCGGGCACGCGCCCACGGCCTGCTCACCGCGAGCGGCGTGGACTCGGGTCTGGTCTGGGGCGGCCTCACGGTCGCGTCGCGGGTCATCCCGAAGCACGCGACCGTGCTGCACGTGGAAGCCGGTGCCCAGCGCAATCCGGCGCCGGGCGCGGAATTCGACATCGGACACGGGATGGGGCCACGCGGGTTCGAGCCGCATGCCTTCACCGGCACGCGCACCGCGTGGGGCGTGCTCGAGCACCGCGTGTTCCTGTTCGACGCCTTGTTCAACCTGATCGGCCTGGGCGTCGCCGGCTTCGTGGACTACGGGGGCGCGTGGTATCCGGACGAGTCACCGCGCGTCGGGGGCAACGTGGGGCTCGGCCTCCGGATGGGCGGCACGGCGTCCACGGGCCCAAACGTCGGACGGCTGGATGTGGCGTACCGGTTCGGTGACGGTTGGTCGGGGAGACGGTGGGTGGTGAGCCTGGGGCAGGCGTATGAGTTCTGACCGTTCGCCGTTTGCCGTTTGCCGTTAGCCGTGACACCAACGCGTCGCGCGGCGTTGAGCGCCCTTTGGCCCCACGAGCGAACGGCGAACGGCCAACGGCTAACCGCTAACGTCACCAGGCCACTCGCACCGCCGTCCCCGACACGCTCACCATGAGCATCCCGCCCCCCTGGCCCACCTGGATGGTCTCGTAGTCGAGGTCCACGCCCACCACGGCGTTGGCACCGCGCGCCTCCGCGTCCGCGGTCATTTCCTGGATGGCGATGTCACGCGCCTTGCGCAGCTCCCCCTCGTAGGCGGCGGACCGGCCGCCGACGATGTCGCGGATGCCCGCGAAGAGGTCCTTGAAGATGTTGGCGCCGAGGATGGCCTCACCGGTCACCAGACCGATGTACTCGGTGATCTCGTAGCCTTCGATCGTGGGCGTCGTCGTGGTCAGCATGCGGGCTCCGCTGGTGGAGGCGTCCTGCAATAGTAGGGCGGTGGGTCCGGATCGGGGAGGCCGTCGTGCTGTCCCCGGCCCCGCGCCAGGGACATATTCCCGTGCTCATGTTCGCGATCGGACTTCCACTCACCCTGCCCATCACCAACCCGGTGCTGATCTTCGCGCTGGCGATGGTGATCTTCCTCGTGGCGCCGCTCGTCTTCGAGCGGCTCCGGGTGCCGGGGATCATCGGGCTGATTCTCGCCGGCCTCGCGGTGGGTCCGCACGGCTTCCGCCTCCTCGAGCGCGGCCCGGTCATCGACCTGCTCGGCACGGTCGGCCTGGTCTACCTGATGTTCCTGGCGGGCGTCGAGCTGGATCTCCAGGAGTTCCGCCGCCGCCGGGGCCGCAGCGCCCTGTTTGGCGCGCTCACCTTCGCGCTGCCCCTCGCCGGCGCGCTGGCCGCCTCCCTGCTCATGGGGTATCCACCCCGCACGGCGGTGCTGCTGGGCGCCATCTTCGCGACGCAGACGCTGGTGGCGTATCCGCTGGTGCTGCGGTACGGCATCCTGCGCAACGAAGCCGTGACGGTCACGGTGGGCGCCACGATCATCACCGACGTCGCGGTCCTGCTGGTCCTCGCCGTGATCGCGGCGTCGAGCGCCGGCACGCTCGACCTCGGTTTCTGGGTAGGCCTGCTGGGGCCGCTGGGGATCGTGGTGGCCGCGGTCCTGATCGGGTTGCCGGCGGCGACGCGCTGGTTCTTCCGCCGGACGGAGACCGGGGGTGCCGCGGAGTACGTCTTCGTGCTCGCCGCGCTGTTCCTGTCGGCATTCGCGGCCGAACTCGCCGGCGTCGAGCCGATCATCGGCGCCTTCCTGGCCGGCCTCGCCCTCAACCCGCTGATCCCCGACACGTCGCTGCTGGCGAACCGTGTCCGGTTCGTTGGCGAAGCGATCTTCATCCCGTTCTTCCTGCTGTCGGTCGGGATGCTGGTGGACCTCGGCGTGTTCACGAGCACGCTGCGCGCGTGGATGGTGATGGGTGTCCTGCTGACGCTCGCGATCGCGCTGAAATGGGTCGCCGCCCAGACGGCCCGGCGGATCTTCCGCTACACCGAGGACGAGGGCCGGCTCATGTTTGGCCTCTCGGTGTCGCACGCGGCGGCCACCATGGCCGTGACGCTCGTGGGGTATCGGATCGGCCTGTTCGACGACCTCATTCTCAACGTCGTGGTCCTGATCATCCTGGTGACCTGCCTGATCGGCCCGGCGGTGGTGGCGCGGGCCGGGCGGCAGGTGGCGCTGCACGAGGAGCGGAGGCCCTACGAGCCCTCCCACGCGCCGCAGCGCGTGCTCGTGCCGCTGTCGAACCCCGTGACGGCTCCCGCGCTCATGGACCTGGCGCTGCTGGTCCGCGAACCCGGCACCGACCAGCCGATCTATGTGCTCACGGTCGTACCCGAGGAAGGGGGCGCCGCCGACGAGTACGTGGCCAACGCCGAGCGAATGTTGAGCAAGGCGGTGGCGTACGCCGCGGGCGCGGGCGTCAACGTGCAGGCGGTCACCCGGGTGGATCAGAACTTCGCGCGGGGCCTGCGGCGCGGCATGGTGGAGACGCGGACGAGCACGGCAATCACCGGGTGGGACGGGCGGTCGTCACGGCACTGGGTGTTCGGGAGCGTGCTCGACCGGCTGCTCGAGCAGAGCACGCAGCAAATCGTGGTGGCGAAGCTCGGACATCCCCTGGCCACCACCCGGCGGCTCGTGGTGATGATCCCGCGCGGCGCGGACCACGCGAGCGGCTTCGACCCCGCGGCCGAGCTGGTGAAGCGCATCGCGGGCAGGCTGGGCGCCTCCCTGCATCTCCTCACCGTGGCGAGCGCGGTGGAGCCGTACACGGCGCGGCTCACCCAGATGAAACCGACGGTGCCGATCGCCGGTCGGATGGTGGACGGCTGGTCCGAGGCGCTGGCGGTACTGCGGACGGAGCTGCGACGGGAGGATCTGGTGGTGGTGATGGCCGCCCGCCCGGACACGGTCGGGTGGCATTCGGCCCTCCAGCAGCTTCCGGCCCGGCTCGCGACGCTCGTGCCTGAGAGCTTCCTGGTCGTCTATGCCGCGGAGCAGCAGGAGGTAACCGGGCAGCAGCCCGAAGGCGATCTGCCGCGCGGGTTGATCCGCTCCCGGGTCATGGCCGGCCTGCCCGGCCGCGCCGCCCACACGGCGCTCGACGCGCTCGTCGAACGGCAGTATCCGCGCGACAAGGGCCGCCGCCGCGACATCCTGCGCGCGCTGCTGCACAGCCCGCGGGGCGCGGTGCTCGAGATCCGGCCGGGGGTCGTGGTCGCGCATGCGCGCCTGGACCTCCTGAAAGAGCCGGAGCTGTACCTCGGCCGCAGCCTCGAAGGCGTTTCGTTTGCCGGCGCCGCGGGCCCGGCCACCCTCGTCTTCCTCCTGCTGAGCCCGTCGGACCAGCCGGGCGAGCACCTTGCGGTGCTCGCCGACATCGCGCGGCTCATGAGCGATCCGAATCGGGTCGGGCGCCTGCGGGAAGCGGGCACCGAAGACGCGATGGTGGAGGCGCTGCGGATGGGCCAGAGCGCGGCGCGGCCGTCCGCCTAGGCCGGCTTGGCCGTTTCGCCGTGGGCTGCTATTCTCCGCGCATGACGTTCGCGCTCCGTGGCGCCGTGGTGGCCCTGATCGTGGCGGGTTGCGCCCCGCAGGCGGCGGCTCCACCGGCGCCCGCCTACGACGCCGCCACCGGCCTCGCGACCTTCGACGCGGCGTGGCGCATCATCCACGAGACCCACTTCGATACGACGTTCAACGGCGTGGACTGGGTGGCGCTCAGGGACGAGCTGCGGCCACGCGCGGAGGCCGCCGCCTCGACGGCCGCCCTGCGCGACGTGATCGACGAGATGCTCGATCGCCTGCGGCAGTCCCACTTCTCGCTCATCCCGAAGGAATTCGCCGACACGCTCGTTCCCAAGCAGAGCGACGACGTGGTCACCGGCGACGTGGGGCTGGACGTGCGACTGATCGAGGACGCGCTGGTGGTGATCCAGGTGGAGCCCGGGAGCCCGGCCGACTCGGCCGGCATCCGTCCGGGGTGGGTGGTGGAGGCCGTGGACGGCGACTCGGTGACACCGTTCCTCGCGCGGATCCGCGAGCAGAAGCTCCGCTACCCCGACGGCTTCCTGATCTGGTCGGCCATGCTGAGCCGGATGGGCGGGGAAGTGGGAACGCCCGTGACCATCGCACTGCGGGACGCACGGGACGTGCCCCGGGAACGCACCCTGGTCCGGCGCCTCGCGCCCAGCGAGCCGGTCAAGTTCGGCAACCTGCCCACGTTCTTCTCGCGGGTGTCTCGGTCCGAGCACCGCACCGCCGGCGGGCGGCAGGTGGGGCGCATCTGGTTCAACTTCTGGATGCCGCCGCTGATCCGGCAGGTGGACGCGGCCGTGGACGCGTTTCGCAGCCTGGACGGCATCGTCGTGGATCTGCGCGGCAACCGCGGGGGTGCCGGGGGCATGGTGCTCGGGGTCGCCGGCCACTTCCTGACCGAACGCGTCTCGCTCGGAGACTTCCGGTACCGCACGAATACGCTCCACATGCGCGCGAACCCCCGGTTCGTGAGTCAGGCGAACGAGCGGGTGGCCCCATTCGGCGGGCCGGTGGCCGTGCTGGTGGACGAGACGAGCGCCAGCGCTTCCGAGGTCTTTGCCGGCGGCATGCAGGCCATCGGCCGCGTGCGGGTATTCGGCTCGACCTCGCTCGGCGGGGTGCTGCCGGCCGTCACGGACCGGCTCCCCAACGGCGACGTGCTGTATCATGCCATTGCCGACTTCGCGACTCCCGATGGGACCGTACTCGAGGGTCGCGGGGTAATCCCGGACGAGCCCGTGCGGCCAACCCGCGCGGACCTCCTCGCTGGCCGCGATCCGGTGCTGGACGCGGCCCTCGCGTGGATCGACACCTACACCAAGGAATGAGGAATCTGGTCATGCACCGGTCATTGTCATTGCTGCTGGGCGGCGCGCTGCTGATCGCGCCGGTCACCCCCGCCGCCTCGCAGGGGCCCCTGCCGTCGGGGCGCGAGGTCATCAATCGGTTCATCGAGGCCATGGGCGGGCAGGCCGCCATCCGGGCGCAGGGCGGGCGCCACATGATGGGCTCGTTCTCGATTCCCTCGCAGGGCATCGGCGGCGCGCTCGACGTGTACGCCCAGCCGCCCAACAAGATGCTCGTCCGTGTGACGCTCCAGGGCATCGGCGAGATCAGGACCGGCTACGACGGCACGACGGCGTGGGCGATGAACCCCATGGTGGGCCCGCAGGTGCTGGACAGCATCCAGCTCAAGCAGATCCAGCAGCAGGCCGACTTCTATTCGGCCCTGTATCCCGAGACGCAGATCGCGTCCCTCGAGACCGTCGGCGCGGAGACCTTCGAAGGGGTCGAGTGCTACAACGTGAAGGTGACGACCACGTGGGGCGAGACGTACAACGAGTACTTCGACAAGACGACCGGCCTCCAGCTTGGCTCCAAGCGCAAGCAGGAGAGCCCGATGGGGGCGGTCGAGATCGTGGCGGTGAGCTCCGACTGGAAGGTCATCGAAGGCGTCAAGGTGCCGTTCAAGTCGGTGCAGCGCACGATGGGCATCGAGCAGGTGATCACCGTGGACAGCGTGAGCGTGCTGGCGGTGCCTGATTCGATGTTCGCGCTGCCGCCGGAGATCCAGGCGCTGCTGAAGAAGTAGCGCGGACGCCGCACAGGTCTCCAGCGGTCGCTCCGTCCGCTGCAGTGAGCGCGCGCGGCGGGTTGGCGGGGCGGGCACTGCCTCACTGACGCGTCCTCCGCGACCGCCGTTCGACCCGAGCGACCTATGGCCGCCGGCGCAGCTCCAGCTCGGTGAACCAGAAGTCGTCGTTGGGGACGTCGATCGTCAGGTGATCGGCGTCCCCATTGGCGTTCAGGACGAACTGCACCAGCCCGTCGCCGAACCAGGGGAACTCGCGGCGCCAGTGCACGCGGAACACGTCGCGGTGCCAGTGCGCGAGGTCGCCCACCAGGTCCCCGGCCGGCAGCAGGCGGAGCACCAGGCGGTCCTCCTCGAGCGCCACCGTCGCGTCGCCGTAGAGCGGTCCGCCGTAGGTGCCCACGTACGCGTCGAGCGGCAGCGACGGCGCGGTGTTCGCGAGGCGGGTGCTGTCCCACTCGGCCCAGCGCCGTTCCGCGGTGGAGGGGCCGACCCGATCCAGGTAGTCGCGGCTCCAGTCCTTCGCGGGAGCGCCCAGATAGGCGTCCGCGATCCGCCAGGCGAGCGCGCTCTGGACGTCCGTCATGGCGTTGGTGAGGATCACGACGCCGAGGCGCTCCTCCGGCACGAGCAGCACCTGGGAGTACATGCCGTCGTAAGCGCCGCCGTGCATCACCAGCTTGCGGCCCAGGTAGTCGCGCAGGCTCCAGCCCAGGCCATAGCCGATGAAATGCGTGGACGGCCATCGCTCCTGCGAGCCGGCGCTCACGGCGCTCGAGATGTGCGGGGTCCACATCACCCGTGACTGCGCCTCGCTGAACAGCCGCCGTCCGTTCGCCTCGCCGCGGCCCAGCTGGAGCGTGAGCCATTTGGCCATGTCGTGCGCGCTGGACACGATGGCGCCGGCCGACCCCATGGCGTCCCAGGGCTCCCACGGGAATGGGCGGACGGTGTCGGCCTTCTCGCCGTGCGGAGTGGCGACGTTCGCGCGACCCGCGAGCTGGGCCACGGACGCCACGGTCTCCGTCATGCCGAGCGGCTCGAGGATGCGCGCGCGCACGAACGCATCCCACGGCATGCCGCTCGCCACCCGGATCACCTCGCCCGCCGTGATGAACATCAGGTTGTTGTAGCGATAGCTCTCGCGGAACCCGCCGGCCGGCTCCAGGTGCCGCAGGCGGCGGACCACCTCCTCGGCCGAGTACGACGTGCCGTACCACAGCAGGTCGCCGCTGAACGTGCCGAAGCCACCGCGGTGGGACAGCAGGTCGCGCACCCGCATCTCGCGCGTCACCCAGGGGTCGCGCACCTCGAACCAGGGCAGCACATCGGTGACGCGCGTGTCCCACCGCAGTTTGCCGTCGTCCACGAGCATCGCGATCGCCGCACTCGTGAACGCCTTGGTGTTCGAGGCGATGGCGAACAGCGTGTGTTCGTCCACGGTCCCGCCCTCGAACCGGTGCCGGGTGCCGTAGCCCTTCTCGAACACGATCTGGCCGTCCTTCACGATGGCGACCGCAAGGCCGGGCACCCGCCAGTCGGCGCGGGCCTGGGCGATGTACGTGTCGAGCGCGCGGAGGTCGGGGGCACGCTGGGCGACGAGTGGGGCGGCCGAAGCAAGGACGAGCGCCGCGGCGATCGGGATACGGGGATGGCGCCGGGGAGCGATCGGGAGGCAACGCATCGGGGGACTCGCGGTGAATCGGATGACGGGAACGGTGCATCACGGGACCGCGGCGCGCTACCGGAGCGTCCGTGGCGCACCCCTCGCCGCCGGCGGCCTCGGGTCGCATCTTACGGCCCGTGGCCTGATTCCCACCCATCATCACCGGAGTGCTGCATGCGCGTCCTCACCACGCTCATCCTGCTCGCCGGAGCGAGCGTCTCGACCGTCGCGGCGCAGCCCCGTGGCGTGCTGCCGCAGGACTACTATCGCATGACGTTCGTGAGCGACGTCCAGGTCTCGCCGACGGGCGACTACCTCGCGTTCACGGTGCAGACCGTGGTCGAGGAGAAGAACCGCCGGCATCAGGAAGTCTGGCTCCAGCGTCTCGAGCGGGGCCGCCCGTCGGGCGCCCCGTTCCGGTTCACGGACCCCACCGAGGAGTCGTCGGGCCCGCGCTGGTCGCCTGACGGTACGGTGCTCGCCTTCTCGTCGCGGCGGGGTGACGACCGCAACAGCGTCTGGTTCGCGCGTGTGACCGCGCCGGGTGGCGAGGCGTACCACATCACGGGGGTCGAGGGTTCGCCGGTGTGGTCGCCGGACGGGCAATGGATCGCGTACACGCGGACGGCCGGCGACGACGACGCGGCCCCCGGAGGGGAGAGGGGCAGAGGGGCGGAGGGGCAGCGGGAGGGGTGGACTGCCCCCAACGCGATCACGCATACGCTCGACGCCAAGCGGTTCGACGGGCGGGTGATCACCGCGATGCGCTACAAGCGGGATGGCGTGCTGACGCTCCTGCCGGATCCGTCCATTCGCAGCAAGCGTCAGCTGTTCGTGGTGCCGGCCGCAGGCGGCGAGGCCAGGCAGATCACGAACCTCCCGTTCGACGTGGGTGGTGGCTTCGGCGGCGGCGGGATGGCGTGGTCCGCGGATGGCCGGACGATCTACTTCACGGGGGACCCCGAGCAGGACAACGAGTACAACGACGAGAGCACCGGGCAGATCTATGCCGTGGCTCGTGACGGCGGCGAGCCGCGGGTGCTCACGACGAATCCGGGTTCCGAGTCGAATCCCGCGATCTCGCCCGACGGTCGCTGGCTGGCGTACAGCTACACCGCCGCGCGCGGCACGCAGCCGGAGATCATGCTCGTGGCCCTCGGCGCGGACGGCGGATTCGCCGGCGCGCCACGGAACCTGACGGCGGACTGGGACCTCATCCCGAGCGACCCCGCGTGGACGCCGGATGGCCGCGCGCTGCGGTGGGAGACCGGAATCGGCGGCAACGCCCACCTGTTCGAAGTCCCGGCGCGCGGCGGCGCGGTCCGGCAGGTGACGACGGGTGACCGGCAGATCCGCGGCGTGTCGTGGAGCGGCGACGGGCGCCTGCTCGGGTACACATCGACTGACGCCGTCACACCGGCGGAGGTGTTCGTGGCGGGAAGTGACGGCCGGGATGAAACGCGGGCGACCTCGTTCAACGACGCCTGGCTCGCGGAGACCATCCGCATGCCGGCGGAGCGGCTCACCTGGCGGGTGGCGGACGGGACCGAGATCGAGGGCTGGGTGGTGAAGCCCGTGGGCTTCGAGCCGGGAAAGCAGTATCCCATGGTGCTCAAGATCCACGGCGGCCCGTACGGCGCGTACGGCAACACGTTCTTCCAGACGTTCCACGTGCTGTCGGCGGCGGGCATGTTCGTGCTGTACCCGAACCCGCGCGGTTCGACGGGTTATGGGCACGCGTACCAGTGGGCCACGCAGGGCGCCTGGGGCGAGGTGGACTCCGAGGACTACCTGGGTGGTGTGGACGCCGCGCTCGCGAAGTATCCGGAGATCGACGGATCGCGCCTTGGCGTCTCAGGGGGGAGTTACGGCGGCTACATGACCAACTGGCTCACGGCCACCCACAGCGACCGGTGGGCGGCGGCCGTGACCAGCCGCTCGATCACCAACTGGGAGAGCTGGTACGGCGACTCGGACGCGCAGGGACTCACCGAGTACGCGTTCTCCGGCACGCCGTGGGAGCAGCGCGAGCGGTACCGCCGCCTGTCGCCGATCTCGTACGTGGAGAACGTCAAGGCGCCCACGTTGATCATCCACAGCGAGAACGACTATCGGACGCCCATCGCCGACGGCGAGCAGTG
>DAINBS010000024.1:0-17510 GCA_036732805.1 Gemmatimonadales bacterium
GTAGCAAACGATCGTCACGCCGGCGAGCAGCACGATGCCCAGGAAGTTGAGGTAATCGCCCTTCCCGATGACGGAGATCCAGGCCCAGCCGGTGATCACGTGCTCGTGGTGGAGATGCTCCACGTTCGTGGCCTCGAGGTAGTCGTGCACGCTGAGATGCCAGTAGCCGGGCAGCTCCCGCAGCGGAACGCTCGGCGCCACGGCACCCGACACGTAGAGCGCGAACGTCACGAGCAGGACGACCAGGCCCAGGTACACGCCGACCTCGAGGATGGATGCGTACAGCAGCTGTTCGTCGTCGGAACGGCGCCGCATCAGGGCCTTCGGCATGACGATCGTGCCCATCGGTCCGGCTCCTAGAAGAAGAAGGGGAGTCCCAGCCCCTTCGTGATGGCCTTGGCTCCCGAGAACAGCAGCAACCCG
This sequence comes from Gemmatimonadales bacterium, assembly GCA_036732805.1. Taxonomy (GTDB): domain Bacteria; phylum Gemmatimonadota; class Gemmatimonadetes; order Gemmatimonadales; family GWC2-71-9; genus JAOTWJ01. The sequence goes on from DAINBS010000024.1 coordinate 424, forward strand.
ATGACGACGTGACGGACGACCCGCGGCTTCGCGGTGCGGAGCAGGCGGACGCCGATGAACGAGCCGAGCATGATGCCGACGAGCGACGGGACCACCATCATCGGGATGACGCAACCCTGATTGAGATAGACCCACGCGGCCGACGTATCCGTGATGGACAGCAGGAACTTGCTCGTGGCGACACTTACCTTGAGCGGCGCGCCCATCACGAGGTTCAGGACCGGCACGTTGGCCCAGCCCGCGCCGAGCCCGAACATCCCGGCCATGACGCCGATGACCACGAAGAGCAGGAGACCGGGAATCGTGCGGTGGATCTTCCAGTCGATGGTCTGGCCCAGGCTCGCCTCGCGGTAGACGCCGTGAATCCGCAGGATGGACGACAGGTGGTCGGCCTCACGCACGTCGGGGAACTCGGACTTCCGCGCTACCATCATGATGACGACGATGCCGAGGATGGTGGCGCCGAGCGCCGTCTGCACGACGTTCGTGGGGAGTGCCAGGCCGATCATGGCGCCGAAGATGGCGCACGCGGACGCGATCAGCGCCACCGGGATCGCGAGCCGGAGGCTGGCCAGGTTCATCTTGAGGAAGCCCGGTCCTGCCGCCAGCGCGCCGCTCAGCGCCACCAGCAGACCGCATCCCCGGACGAAATCGAGATGGAACGGGAAGAAGCCGCTCACGATGGGCACGAATAGGACCCCGCCGCCCACGCCGCCCAGCGCGGCGAGGATGCCCATCACGAACGTGAGCACCAGCAGCGCGACCGGCCAGATCCACCAGGCCGTCACCGGCGCACCCGTGATCGCCGCCTGCTGCACGGCCCACGCCTCCGACGAGCCGACCCACAGCACGAGCCACAGCGCCGCGATGCCCACCGCGATGCCCACTCCCCACCGCCACGGCCCCCGCACCACCCAACTCATCCCGTCATCCCGTCCATCCCGTCCATCCCGTCCATCCCGCCATCCCGCCATCCCGCCCATCCCGCCGCTCTACGGATACGGATCAAACCACTGCAGCTTGAGCCGCACCTGCTTCACGCCCAGCACCGCGCCGCTGATCTCCGCGATCCGGTCGCCGGTTTCCCCCGTGGAGAGGAGCGGTGCGGTGCCGGACACCTCCACGACGCCCGCGTGGGCCACCGCTTCGAGGGGCAAGCCCCGCGTGTCCGGCGCCGTCACCAGGGCGCGCTTGACCCGGCACGCCAGCCGGAAGTCCTCGAGCGCGCCCCGCGCCTCGTCCGTGACGGTGAACTCCGGCTGCTCGAGCGTCGCCACGGTGATCGCGCACGCCGCCTCGATGGACATGGTCGCCAGGTTGATCACCACGTCGTACAGCGCCGGGTCGTCGATGTGCTCGCCGTACATCATCTTGACCCATCGCGTCCGGGTGGCGTCCACCTCCCGGATGTACCGCTCGGCGGCCTCCTGCGTGATGTCGTCGTGCTCGGCCAGGGTGCGCACCCGCTCCGCGAACGGTGCCACGAGCCGCGTCCTGAGCACGGCCGGCAGGCCCCGCAACAGCACCTGGCCGGCCAGGCCGTGGTAGACCAGGTTCCCAGTGGCCACGTGCTCGGCGAGTGCGGCCTGCACGCCCACGACGTACACCCGACGGGCGGCTGCCTGGCGGTCCCAGCGCCTGGGGGCGCGCTCGAACTGCTGCGTCAGATCCGCCTCAGACACGCCGAGGTCGAAGGCGGCCGCTTGGAGGATCTCCCGCCCCACGACCGGGTAGCCCAGCCGGTCCGCGAGACACTCGGCGAACGCCTGGCCGCCGCTCTTCGTGCCGCGACACACGCTGACGATCGCCATCGGCTACGCCCCCTCTCCGGAGGCGGGGTGCTGGCCGGCCCGCGGCCCGATGACCTCCGTCACCCGGCGATCACAGTCGGCTGCGAACGCCTGGATGCGCTGCCGAGTGTCCGCGGTCACCTCGTAGTGCGGCTGCCGCGCCAGCTCGGCGATCATCACACACGCGGTCGCCAGCGTGATCGACTCGAGATTGATCGTCAGCTCGTAGAGCGACGTGTCGTTGATCTCGACGCCGTACATGCGCCGCACCCAGCGCCGGCGCTGCCGGTCCACCGACTGAATGAACCGCTCGGCGGCGACGTGGTTGGTCCGGGAGTGCTGAGCCAGGATGGCCTGGACGCGTATGGCGACTGGGGCGATCAGGCGGACGCGCAGCACGCCCGGAACGTCGCGGAGGAGCAGCTGGCCGGCGAGCCCGTGGTACACCAGGCTGCCGGTGGTGCAGTGCGCCGCGAGCGCCGCCTGCGCGGCGACCACGTAGGCCTGCCGTTCCCGCGTCACGTGGTCCCAGAGCCCGGGGGGCGTCTGCAGCTTGTGGAGGACGGTCTCCTCGGACGCGCCGAGCATGCGGGCCGCGGTCTGGAGCACCTCGCGCCCGAGACATGGGTAGCCCAGCCGGTCCGCGAGGCACTGTGCTACCGCCCGCCCACCGCTCATGGTGCCGCGCGAGATGGTGATGATCGCCATGGATGCGATTCCTAGCGTCCGGCCCCGGTAGCGGCGCGGTGCCGGACGGCGGCCGCCACGAGCGAGGGCGCCCACGACGCCGCCCCGAGTGCGTGCACGTGCGTGTACGACGCGAGCACGTTCTGATGGCACAGGCCGTCCCGCTCCCCGTCGAAGCCGTATCCGCGCCGGACCCGGAACGCGAAGCGTGCGTCCGCGCCGACGCGGGACGTCAGGCGCGTGTAGTGGAACTCGTGGCCGCGGAGGGACTCACCGACGGCAAAGAAGGGGTTGGGCGCGACCGTCTCGACCTCCGCATAGCCGTGGCCCTGCGGCTTCGACCCGAACTCGAACGCCGCCGGCAGGGCGGCCGCCATCGGATACACACGCCCGTCGACCGTGAGGGCCGTGCCCAGAAAGACCGCGCCGCCACACTCGGCGTACACGGGGAGTCCGGCGTCAACGGCACCTCGGACCGACGCGCGGAACTGCGCGTTGTCGGCGAGCGTCCTGGCCAGGGTCTCCGGGAATCCGCCGCCGATGTAGAGCGCGTCCACGGCGGGGAGGGCGGCGTCCGCGAGCGGCGAGATCTCGACCAGCGTGGCGCCGGCGCGGATCAGCGCCTCGAGGTTCTCGGGATAGTAGAACTGGAAGGCCGCGTCGCGGAACACGCCGACGGTGACGCCTGCCGCCGGGGCCGGCGCGCCGTGCGGCGCAGGAGGCGCGTCGAGCGCCGGCGCCCGCCGGGCGACCTCCCAGAGGCCGGCCAGGTCCAGGTGCTCCTCCGCGATGCGGGCTGCCTCGGCCACGGCCGCGTCGAGCCCGGTGTGCTCCTCGGGAGGCACCAGCCCCAGGTGCCGCTCGGGGAACGGATGATGGTCGAGCCGGGGCAGGGCTCCAAGCACCGGCACGCCGCAGATCTCCCGCACGGCCTCCCGCAGGACGGCTTCGTGACGCCCGCCCGCTAGCCGGTTGAGGATGACGCCCGCGAGCGTGATGTCCGGGTCGAGTCGCTGGCAGCCCAGCACCACCGCCGCGACAGTCCTGGTTGCCTTGGTGCAGTCCACCACGAGCACGACGGGAGCGTCGATGAGCTTGGCCAGCTCGGCGGTGCTGAAGGTGCCGCGCGCGTCCACGCCGTCGAACAGCCCGCGGTTCCCCTCGATGACGGCGACCGCACCGCGGCCGGCGCCGGCGGCGACCGACCGGCGGATCGCGTCCGGGGGCATGAGGAACAGATCGAGGTTCCGGCACGGTGCGCCCGCGGCGCGGGACAGCCAGGCCGCATCGATGTAATCCGGGCCCTTCTTGAACGCGGCGACGGCGTGGCCGCTCCGCCGCCACGCCGCCAGGACGCCCACCGATACCAGCGTCTTGCCGCCGCCGCCGCTCAGGCCCGCGATCACCACGCGCGGTGCGGCCATGGTGCCTACGCCATCTCGATGTAACCGCACGGGCAGATCTCCTTGCACTTGGCGCACCCGGTGCAGTTCTGGAGCTTCCACCCATACACGACACCGTGCTGCATGGGCTTCTCGATGGCCTGGTCCTGGCAGTACATCCAGCACTTCTCGCAGTCCATGCAGTAACCGCAGCTCATGCACCGGCGCGATTCCTGGAGGACCTGGTCTGCCGAGAGCCCGAGGTTGACCTCGCGGTCTACGGTCGAGAGGCGCTGATCCACGTCGAGCGCGGCGGGCTCCTGGCGCGCCGCCTTCTGGTAGTGATCGAGCAGCATCCGGTCGGTGCGGATGACGTCCATCTTGTCTTCCACCGGGGGCTTGCCCGTGAACCGGCGCTCGATGGCTTCGGCCGCCCGGCGGCCGTGTCCCACGGCGGTCGTCACGAGGTCGAGCTTCGTCACGTCGCCGCCCGCCCAGACGCCGGGCACGTTCGTGGCGCCCTCGTCGTTCACCTGGATCCACGGTTTCCCGTTCACCAGCTGCTCGAACCCCGCGAAATCGGGGGCCTGGCTGATGGCCGAGATCACGGCACTCGCCGGGATCTCGAACTCGGATCCCTGAATGGGCACGGGCCGCCGCCGTCCCGAGGCGTCCGGCTCACCCAGCTCCATGCGGATGGCGCGCAGGGCGACGACCTTGTTGCCCTCCTTGCGAAATCCCACCGGCGCCGCGAGGAACTCGATCTGGACGCCCTCGCGCAGCGCCTCGTCCACCTCTTCGGGGATCGCGGGCATCTCCTGCCGGGTGCGACGGTACAGGATGGTCACGTTCGCGCCGAGGCGCCGGCAGATGCGCGCCGCGTCGATGGCGGTGTCGCCGCCGCCCACGATGATGACGACCACGTCCTTGCCCAGCTCGAGCCTCTCGCCGTGATGGAAACGGGAGAGGAAATCCACGCCCGAGAAGATATTGGGCGCGTCCTCGCCCTCCACGCCGAGCGTGACACCCTGCTGGGCACCGAGCGCCACATAGACGGCGTCGAACTGCTGCTGCAGCTCGCCCATACTGACATCGCGCCCGATCTTGACGCCGTACCGGACGCTCACGCCAAGGTCGAGGATCTTCTGGATCTCGGCGTCCAGCACGGTCTCGGGGAGCCGGTAGCCCGGGATGCCCCACCGCAGCATGCCCCCGGCCTTCTGGGTGGACTCGAAGACCGTCACCCCGTAGCCCCGCCGCGCCAGCTGATACGCGCACGACAGGCCGCTCGGGCCGCCACCCACCACCGCGACTTTCTGGGGTCGGGTCTCGTCGGTGAGCTTCTTGAGTGACAGCCCCCGTGCGATCCCGTGATCTCCGATGGCGCGCTCGACCTTGTTGATGGCGACGGCACCGTCGAGCTCCTTGCGGTTGCATTCCGTCTCGCAGGGAGCCGGGCACACGCGCCCGCACGCCGCGGGGAAGGGGCTGGTATCGGTGTAGATCTCCCAGGCCCTGGTCAGCGCAGCTTCGGGGGATCGTCCCTGGGTCTCGGCCTGGGCGATGGCGGTGAGGAACTCGCGGATGTGGTTCCCGCTCGGACAGGTGTGCCGGCACGGCGGCTTCTTCTCGGCGTGTCGGGGACGCAACGGCGACTGCTCACGCGCACCGCCACCACCGCCAAACCCCCGTGATCCCAGGTCCCGTTTCTGCTTCTTGACGACTTTCACGGTCACCTCGCAAGCAGCCCGTTACGCCCGTTGTCAGCCGCGCACGTCCCGCCCACGGGCGGGGCGACGTGCGTCTCGCGTCCCGGCGAGCGGATGGGCGGTGCGCCCGATCCAGCCTCAGCCGCCGCCGGCCGCGCCCTCCACGTGCGGGATCTCGATGAAGCTCCCGCCGAAGTACGTGTAGACGCAGCGGCCCGAGTCCATGAGCGTGCGGATGGCGACCTTGCAGGCCGCCTTGTCGCACTCCGCCTCGCCGAACCGCTGGATCATCGCCTTCGTCAGGTCGCCCGCCTTGAACTTCTTCTTGCCCTGATACTCCTTCACCATCTCGAACATGGCGTCCGCGATCTGTTCCGTCGTGACGGCCATAGGTCCCTCCTTCACCCCTGCCGGAGTTGCGCCGACCGCTTGTACGTGAGGCCCGCGTACCGGTAGTCGTCGATGTGCTGCTTCGTGAACTCGATACCGGTCAGCTCGAAGAACTTCGGCCAGCCGATCCGCGCGATGAACTCGCCCATCCGCTCGAACCGCCGCGCGTTGGCGGCCCAGACTTCCACGATGTTCTTGACGGCCCCGGTGACCTCGGGCCAGCGGGGTGGGTTGTTGGGCAGGAACGGGATGGCGAGCTTCGAGAAGGTCGGCTCGGACCGCGCGTTCGACACCTTGCCGCCCACCCAGATGGACAACCCGTCATTCAGCGGGTCGGCCAGGGGGAGCGCCGGGCAGACCGAGAAGCAGTTCGCGCAGTACATGCAGTTGTTCTCGTCGATCTCTACCGACGGCTCGCCGTCCACCTGGGCGGGGCGGATGGCCGCCGTCGGACACGAGGCGATGACGTTCGGCACCTCGCACATCTTGTTAAGGCCCCGCTGGACGCGCGGCGGGCGGCGGTGGATGCCGAGGATGGCGATGTCGGAGCAGTGCACGGCGCCGCACATGTTGAGGCAGCACGCGAGCGCGATCCGCAGCTTGCCGGGGAGCTTGCGCTCGGCGAAGTACGGGTGCAGCTCGTCCATCACACACTTCACCACGCCCGACGCGTCCGTGGCCGCGGAGTGGCAGTGCACCCAGCCCTGCGTGTGCACGATGTTGGAGATGGCGTTGCCGATCCCGCCCACCGCGTGGCCCAGCGCCGCCAGGTCCTTGATCAGGGGGGCGATGTTCCCCTCGTCCGTCAGCAGGAACTCGACGTTGTTGCGGCTCGTGAACCGGAGGTAACCGCCGCAGTACTTGTCCGCCAGCTCCGCGAACTTGCGGATCCGGGGGATGCCCAGCAGGCGGGGCGAGCCGGCCCGGACGGTGAACAGCTTGTCGCCCGAGTGGGCCACGTGCACCATGACGCCCGGTCGCAGGATCTCATGGTACTTCCACTTGCCGTAGTTCTTCTTGATCACGGGCGGGAGGAAGTCCTCGTAGTTCGGGGGCCCGATGTCCGTCAGTCGCTTCACCGTGGCGGTGGTCATTTGCTGGCCTCCTCTTCTTCTTCGTCGCCTGCCTCGAAGTACTCCTCGTAGAAGACGTAGGGGTTCTCGCGGGGGTGGGCGATCATCTGCGGGAGCGGCTCGATCTCGATGGCCTCGAGGAAGTTGCCGAGCCCGACGCGCTGGATCAGCTCGCCGACCCGCTCGCGGTTCTTGCCGTGCTCGCCCCAGAACTCCCAGATCCGCTCGAGCAGAGCCTTGAGCTCCGTGTAGGGCGGCTCGAGCTTGACGAACGGCACCAGCACCGACGACAGCAGCGCGCCCTGCACGATGGGCGCCTTGGCGCCGAGCAGGATCATCGCGCCGCGGTCCTTGCCGGGCGCCAGGGCCTTGGGCATGGCGTTGATGCAGTGCATGCACTTGACGCAGTTGGCGTCGTCGATCGTGAGCGTCTTCCCGTCCCACTCCATGCACTTGGTGGGGCACCGGGCGCACACGTCCTTCTGGATGTCCAGGCCGCCCTGCTCCGCGGCCTTGACCTCGGCCTGGTCGATCTGGATCTCGTCCCGCCACGTCCCGATGATGGACATGTCGGCGCGCGCGATGGACGCCACACAGTCGTTGGGACAGCCGGCGCTCTTGATCTTGAACTTGTACGGGAACGCCGGCCGGTGCAGCTCGTCCTGGAAGTGGTGCGTGAGGTCGTTGGTGATGTGCAGGGTGTCGAAGCACGCCCACTCGCACCGGGCCGGCCCCACGCAGCAGCTCGGCGTGCGCAGGTCCGAGCCCGACCCGCCCAGGTCGAAGCCGGCCTCCGTCAGCTCCTTGAACGTGGGCTCCAGCTCGTCCGTCGTCGTGCCGAGCAGGATCATGTCGCCCGTGGAGCCGTGCATGTTGGTGAGGCCCGAGCCGTGCCGCTCCCAGATGTCGCAAATGGTCCGCAGCGCGTCGGAGGTGTAGAACCAGCCGCTCGGCATGTTCACGCGCAGCGTGTGGAAGTGCGCGATCTTGGGGAACTCGCTCTGGAGGTCGTTGTAGCGACCGATCACGCCACCGCCGTACCCGAGCACGCCCACGATGCCGCCGTGCTTCCAGTGCCCCATCTTCTCGTGGTACGACCGCTCGAGCAGCTGGAGCAGCTGCTTGCACGACTCCTTCAGCTCGCCCGCTTCCTTGATCTGCGTGACGAAACTGGGCCAGGGTCCCTTTTCCAGCTCGTCCAGCATCGGGGTCTTTCCGTTGCCACCTGACTCTGCCATCGTCTTCTCCTTGTGGCGTGGCGTGATGGCGTCACTGCCGCGTTGACGGGTTCTACGCCGGCTGCAGTCGTTTCCGCACGTTCACGACGAGTGTGTACAACAGGGTCAACATCAGGCCGCCCACGGCGTAGACGCCGAGCGTGATGGCCAGTTCCGGGGCCGTGGGGGTGTACTCGGTGATGCGCCCGAGGGGTGACGGGATGAAGCCCGTCACCACCAGGGCCAGGCCTTTCTCGATCCACAGCGACGCGATGACGCCGCCGCAGAGTAGCGCGAGCACGGCGTCCCGGCGGCGCAGCGCCGGCACCAGCAGCAGCACGGCGCACACGACGCCGAGCGTCTGACCCGCCCATGTCCAGGGCATGAGCGCCGCATGCCCCTCGAGGCCCGTGAACAGATAGGCGAAGGGATGCACGTGGTGCGGCATGCCGCCGTACAGCGCCGTGAACAGCTCGACCGCGACGAAGAAGAGGTTGATGGCCATCGCGTAGGTGACGATGGTTCCCAGCGCGCGCACCGCCTCCCGGCCGGCATCGAACGCGCCGAACCGGCGGACGAGCAGCGCCAGGAGAATCAGCAGGCTCGGACCCGAGGCGAACGCGGAGGCTAGGAAGCGCGGGGCCAGGATGGCGGTCATCCAGAACGGCCGGGCGCCGAGCCCGGCATAGAGGAATGCGGTCACCGTGTGGATGCTGACGGCCCAGGGGATCGAGAGGTAGATGAGCGGCCGCACCCAGCGCGGCGGCGGTGCCTCTTTCCGCTCCGCCTCGATCGTGACACTCCCGATCACCAGGTTCAGGACGAGGTAGCCCAGCAGCACCATGAAGTCCCAGAACATCAGGGAGTTGGGGCTCGGATGCAGGAGTACGTTCAGCACCCGCGTGGGTTGTCCCATGTCCACGAAGATGAACAGCATGCACATCAGGACGGCGGAGACGGCGAGGAACTCGCCCAGGATCACCATCCGTCCGAACGCCTTGTAGTTGTGCAGGTAGTACGGCAGCACCACCATCACCGCCGACGCGGCAACGCCCACCAGAAACGTGAACTGCGCGATGTACAGTCCCCACGACACGTCCCGGCTCATACCGGTCACGGTCAGTCCCTGGGTGAGTTGGCTGGCGTAGGCCATCGTGCCGACCGCGATCAGCAACGCCCACAGCGCCAGCAGCGTCCAGAAGCGTGCGCCACCCCGGAAGGCGTTTTGCAGCATGGCGGTTACGCCCCCTCACCCTCGGCCGCCGCGACCGGCGACCGGGACACGAGGTAGTAGACGTTGGGGCCGGTGCCCAGGTCGACGAGTCGGGCGACTGTCTGCTCGTGTCGCAGCAGCTGGCTGACCGGCGACCCCGGATCCGTGACGTCCCCGAACGTCAGCGCGCCGGCGGCTCCCGGCACGGCCCGGACCGCTTCCACGCACGCGGGCTCGCGCCCGGCGCGGATCCGCTCGGCGCAGAACGTGCACTTCTCGACGACTCCGGCGGTACGAGTCGGGTAGTCCGACACGGGCTTGCCCTCCGCGTCGCGCGCGACGTGGGGGCGGGGATCGCGCCAGTTGAAGCTCCGCGCCCCGTAGGGACATGCGGCCATGCAGTAGCGGCAGCCGATGCACCGGTGCATGTCCATCATCACGATGCCGTCCCTCTCCCGCTTCCAGGTGGCCCCCGTGGGACAGACCTTCACGCAAGGCGGCTTGGTGCAGTGATTGCACAGCACGAGGACCGGGGCCTCCCGGACCTCCACTGCCGTATGCTCGTGCACGAGGTCGGGGAAGACGTGCTGGCGCTCCTCGGCCCAGATCCAGTCGATGCGCTCGTCCGGATCCGGAATGGCCGGCACGTTGTGCTCCCGCCGGCACGCGTCCATGCAAGCGCGGCGTACGTCATCCCGCCGGCACAGCTCCAGGTCGATCACCATGGCCCATTGCGTGGCGGCCGCCGCGGTCCCCGGCGCGACGGACGCCTGGAGCCAGCGGGTGGGGTCGAACAGCGGGAGGCCGCACCCCGCCACCGCGGCGGCGCCCAACCCGGTCAGGAAGTCGCGTCGCGTCTCACCCATGGATCACGATCCCTCGGGTGCCACGTGGCAGTTCCAGCACCGCGTGGTGACGCCCGCGTAGTCGTGGCACCGCTCGCAGAAGCCCTGGCTGTCGGCATGGCACCGCATGCACGTACCCGTGAGGCTCATCTCGTGCTCGACGCCCGACGTGGACACGTAGGTCCGCTCGCCGGTCCGCACCACCGCGGTGCGCCAGGCATTCAGCACCTCCTGGTGGTGCGCGGTCATGAAGAGCGTGTCCTCGACGCACGCCGGTCCCTCCACCGCGCGCTCCAGCTCCGGCCGCGCGCGCTCGGCATCCGACCCGAGGGCATGCCAGACCGGGAACGCCGCGAGCGCCAGGAAGGCCCCGAGCCCCAGCACGATGCCCGTCCGGTCACGCATGGGCACCCACCTCCCCTTCCACCCCGACCGCCTCGTCCGCCCCGTCCGGCAGCGGCTCGAGCCGGAGATTGTGCGTCCGCCGTTTCTCGCCACGGAACACCGTGGCGTTGGCCAGCAGCTCGGAGATGCCCGTGACCTTCACTCCCGGCGCCCAGTAGTCGCAGACTGTGACGAGCGTGGCGCGATCGATGGCACACATCGCGGCGAGCTGATTCACGCCGTGGCGCTCCTGGACGTACCGGACGGCGTTGCCCCGCGGCAGCCCGCCGCGCAGCCGCATCTCCATGTTCTCGTCCGTGCCCAGTCCCGCGCCGCCGCCGCAGCAGAAGGTCTGTTCGCGGATGGTGTTCTCGGGCATCTCGAAGAAGTGGTTGCACGCGGCCCGCAGCACGTAGCGCGGCTCCTCGAAGATCCCCATCGCGCGGGCGGGATTGCACGAGTCGTGGAACGTCACGCGGATGTGGTCGTTGCGGGACGGGTCGAGCCGAAGCTTGCCATGCCGGATCACGTCGGCCATGAACTCCATCAGGTGGATCATCCTGGTCGACCGGGCGTGCGAGAAGACGGTCCCGGTGACCGGCGATCGCGGTACCTCCAGGAAGTCGGCCGGCCCGTTCAGCGTATCCATGTACTGGTGGATCACGCGCCACATGTGGCCACACTCGCCGCCCAGGATCCACTTGACGCCCAGGCGCTTCGCCTCCGCGTAGATCTTGGCGTTGAGCCGTTTCATGGCCTCGTGGGACGTGAACAGCCCGAAGTTGCCGCCGTCCGAGGCGTACGTGCTCCACGTGTAGTCGAGGCCCAGCTCGTGGAAGAGCAGCATGTAGGCCATGCACGTGTAGATCCCGGGGTCGGCCACGAAGTCCCCGGACGGGGTCACGAACAGGATCTCGGCGCCCTTCTTGTTGATGGGGATGTCCACCTTGATGCCGGTGGCCTCCTCGATGTCCCCGGCCATGAATTCCAGGGTGTCCACGAGCCCGTGCGGCTGGATGCCCAGGTGGTTACCGACGCGGTAGCAGTTGGCCACCGGCTCGATCACCCAGTTCACGTAGAGCCCGAGCAGCCCCAGCAGCTCGCGGCCCATCATCGTGATCTCGGCGGTGTCGATGCCGTAGGGGCAGAAGACCGAGCAGCGGCGGCACTCGGTGCACTGGTAGAAGTAGTAGAACCACTCCTTGATCACGTCTTCGGTCAGCTCGCGGCCACCGGCGAGCCTGCCGAACACCTTGCCGAGCGCCGTGAAGTCCTTGCGGTAGATGGACCGGAGCAGCTCGGCCCGCAGCACCGGCATGTTCCGGGGATCACCGCTGCCGATGAAAAAGTGGCACTTGTCGGCGCAGGCGCCGCACCGGACGCAGATGTCCATGAACAGCTGGAACGACCGGAAGCGCGTCAGGCGCTCGGCCATGCCGTCCAGCACGATCTTCTTCCACCCCTCCGGGAGCTTCCAGTCGGGTTCCGTGACGGCCCAGTCGCGCGGGTGCGGGAGGCCAAGGGCCTTCAGGTTCTTGGCCTTGCCCGGATAGATGAACGTGCCCCGCCGGAAATCCACCGGGGTGTCCATCCATGGCGTCGCCGGGAGGCGCCGCTCGATCTGGATCAGCTCCTCGTGCTTGTAGTAGCCGGGTTCGTCGGGCGTCGCCATCGTCATTGCCTCTCGACCGGGAGCCCGGCCGCGATCATCTTCTCCCGCAGCTCGTCCTCGTACTCGTCGTAGGTGTGGACCTTCACCGGGTAGTCCCACGGGTTCACGTGGCGCACGGCCCGGTTGCTGTTGGCCAGGTTACGCGTCGGACTGAGGAACACCCCCGGCGCGTGGAGCAGCTTGCTGAACGGGAAGTACGCCAGCAGTACCGAGACCAGCAGCAGGTGCCCGTAGAACAGGGGCGCCACGGACGGTGCGACCAGCGGGGAGAAGCTGATCAGGCCGAGCAGCATGGCCTTGACGCTCGTGATGTCGGTCGGCGCGAGGTGCCGGAGCCAGATCCCGCTGCCCGCGATCCCGAGCAGCAGGAACAGGGGGAAGTAGTCGCCGACGAGCGAGATGTAGCGGACCGTAGGGATCGTGAGCCGCCGGACCAGGAGATACGCCGCCGCCGCCAGCAGGACGAAGGACGTGACGTAGACCACCGGCATGCCGATCTCCAGGAACCCGTCCGTCCGCTCGACCAGCGTCACGAAGCCGGGCACCGGAGTGGTCACGAGCCGGAGGTGGCGCAGCAGCACCACCAGCATGGCCCAGTGCAGGGCCATGGCGCCCAGCCAGAGCGACAGGTCGGTGGCGTACACGAGGCGCCGCCCGTCCACGAGCACGGTCCTGGTGTTGCGCAGCAGCGACCGGAAGCAGAGGATCTCGAGCGCCATGCGGCCGATCACGGACCGCGTATCAGGCGGGTTCTCGAATCGCTGGCTCGGGATCCAGTCCAGGGCGCGCTGCTGGCCGCAGGTCGTGGGGATGCGGAAGGGCACGGGCACCCGCGCCCAGCCCAGCACGCGTGCCACGAGCCCGAGCACGAACACCGTGACGGCGAGGTAGGGGACCGCCACCCCGACGATCCATTGCCCGCCGGCCGCGGCGCCGAGCCATCCGGCCAGGAACACGCCCATGACGAGCGCCAGGGCGACCAGGACCGTCATCGCCGGCCCCCTCGCGCCACCGACCACGGGATGCTGCGCTTCACTTCGTTGATCCGCAGCTCGCACACCAGTTCCCGATAGGCGACGTACGTCTCGAAGGCCGCGAGCGCGGCCCGATCGATCCGCCGTTCCATCTCGACCACCGCCGGTCCGATCCGGCGCTCGTCGGCCGCCCCGTGGAGCTCCGCCCGGATCAGGTCCTTCAGGTGAAACAGGAAGCCGACGGCCTGGCCCACCGGCAGCTGCTGGACGGCGCGGATGCTGAGGATGTCGTCGAGCGCCGTACGGATGGCGGCGTCGTCCGCCCCGTCGAGCAGCGCGTCGAAGATCGCGCTGGTTCCGCACCGGATGCTGTGGCCCACGGGGTTGGCAAAGCGGTTCCGCTCGCGGGCAAAGGCCGTCGCCGCGGTGTCCGCGTAGGCAGCAAGCGCATCCTCGCACCACCGCTCGACGATGGTGTCCCTGTGCTCCCGCAGCCGCTCTCGAAGCCCGTCCATCGCGCACCCCCACCCGGTTCCCGTCCCGCGTTCACCCGCGGCACGACGCGCCGCCCGCGACGCCCACCCGTGGGGCCGGAGCCTCCCGGCCCCAACGGGGGTGGCCCGGTCACGCGCGCCGGGCCCGGTCTCCGCTACACGCAGCCGGTCGGCTTGGGGAGGCCGGCGACCTTGCATGCCCCCTTTGCGGGACCGCTCGGAAACAGATCGTAGATCTCCTTGAGCTTGAAGCCCGTCTCCTTGCACAGCTTCCGGATCATCGGCGCCATGTTGTACTGGAGGTAGTACTCGCGGAGATAGTTGACCACCTTCCAGTGCGCCTCGGTCATGGCGCTCACGGACTCGGTGAGCGCCAGGTCCGTGGCGACGCTCTCGTCCCACGAGGCGGGGTCCTGGATGAACCCGTCCTCGTCGATCTCGATCATCTTGCCGCCGAGTTGCTTCGTCTCCATCCGTTCCTCCTGACCTGCCGCCGTGCCACGCGCCCCGCGTAGGTATCGGCTCTCTAGAGAATGTCCACATCCACCTGGGGTGGATGGGTCAGCGTCTCGTGTATTACGCACTGCTCCGCGACCCGCCGCACCGCGTCGCGCCGATTCTCCGGGACGTCTGCCGGCAGCTCGACGTCCACCACGATGCCGCTCACGCGCTTCGGCTGATCCGCCAGCTCCACCGTCAGGCTGACGCCGACGTCGCCCTGGGTGTGCAGACACGTGTCGCAGTACCGCTGTACCATCATCGCGATACAGGCGCCGAGCGAGCCGGCCAGCAGCTCCACGGGTGCGAATCCGGCATCCTGGCCGCCATCCGCGGATGACATGTCGCTCGTCACCGCGTGATGGCGCACCCGGATGTCGAAGGCCAGACCCGCCCGGCGGTCGATCGTGATCAGGTCCATCGGTCCGCGTTCCCTCGTTCCCGACGCCGCGGTCGCCTACACGCCCGTCGCGGCATGGTGCAGCTTCACCTCGACCTTCTCTTCCAGCCCCGCGTAGTACTCCTTGAGGATTTCCAGCACCTCGGGGCGGCTGAAGTCCGCGGGGGGATCCCCGCCCTCGGACAGCGTCTTGCGCAGCACCGTGCCGCTCAGCAGCAGCCGGTCGTCCTTGCCGTGGGGGCAGGTCTTCATCGAGGCCATGCCGCGGCACTTGAAGCAGTAGAACGTCCAGTCGATCATCAGCGGCTTCGTCTCGAGCGAGCCCGCCGGGATCTCCGTGAAGATCTTCTGCGCGTCGAACGGCCCGTAGTAACTGCCCACGCCCGCATGATCCCGGCCCACGATCAGGTGGCTGCAGCCGTAGTTCTGGCGGAAGAGCGCGTGCAACAGGGCCTCGCGGGGCCCGGCATAGCGCATGTCCAGCGGATAGCCGCCCTGGATGGCGGACCCCTTCACGAAGTAGTGCTCCACGAGCATGTCGATGCACCGGACCCGCACGTCGGCGGGGATGTCGCCGGCCTTGAGCTTGCCCACGAGCTGGTGGATGAAGAGCCCGTCTAGGATCTCGAGCGCGATCTTGGCGAGATACTCGTGCGAGCGGTGCATGGGGTTCCGGAGCTGGAGCGCCGCCACCGTCCGCCAGCCCCGCTCGATGAACTTCTGGCGGGATTCGGCCGGGCGCATGTACACGCCCTTGAACTCCTCGGGGAAGTAGCTCTCGCTCAGCACCGTGAGCGTGCCGCCGAGGTTGACGTCCTTCTGCGCCATCACCATCGCGACGCCGGGATGCTCCGGGTCGTTGGTGCGGAAGACCTCCTTGCACTCCAGCGCTTTGTCGATCCCGTACTTGTCCGTCACCTTCATGATCGCCATGTCGGTGCCGGTCTCCTCGTCGACCAGCGTGATCTCCTGGCCTTCCTTGATGCCCTTCGCGTCGTCCTGGGTCACGGAGACGGTGACGGGAATCGGCCAGAACGTGCCGTCGGTCATCTTCATGTCGGTGCAGACGCCCTTCCAGTCCGCCTTGCCCATGAAGCCGGTCAGCGGCGTGAAGCCGCCGATCCCCATCATGATGGTGTCACCCGTCTCGCGGGACGTGATGATGAACTTCTTGAGCGACTGGGCGCGCTTCCGCTCGGCCGCCAGCTCCGTGCCTTCGAGCAGCAGCGGCTTGAGCACCTTGTCTTTGCCGTGTGGCCTGACCAGTTGGTCCATCGTCGTTCCCTCTGCGCGGGTTGCGGTTGTCACAAGCGTTCACTCGGTCGCATCAAAACGTCAGTGTCGGCGCTCCTCCCCTGGCCGCCGCCAACCCCCGCCGCCGCGGTCGCGGGCGTCGGCAATGACCGGACCGCGGCGGGCGCCGCAAGCAGCGGCCGACGCCGGGCCGTATGCTCGGCGTAGACGATGGCCACGGTCCGGTAGAGCAGGTGCGCGAACTTGGAGTAGGGGAGGTAGACCAGCAGCTGGAACACCACCACGAGGTGCACGAAGTACGTGGCGTACGCCACGGACGCGAGCGCGGTCGCGGGATCCACGGTGAACCGGAAGACCTCGGTGGCGAATCCCGTCACGCCGACCGCGAGGAGCAGCCACACGAAGATCCAGTCGAACGCGGTCCCGGCCGCGGCCCCCGGCGCATCGCGCCGCCGGTCGGCAATGGCCTTCACGCACCCGACCAGGAGCAGCACCCCGCCCACGTTGGCGAGCACCTTCATGGGGTGCAGAAGCCCGAACGGATACAGGGACGCGAGGCCGAACACGTATGGGTTGACGTACAGATCCAGCACGGCCCAGAGCGTGACCACGTAGAGCGCCAGGAAGCCGTAGAAGGCCATGAGATGCGCCGAGCGCCGTGGCGCCTGCGCCTTGCACTTCGCAAAGCGGTCGTGCGTCACGATGGAGCGGAGCGCGCGCCACAGGCTCGACACGATTCCGACCGCGGGCGCGTAGCCTTCCTGGGCCTCGTCGGCCGCGCGCATCGCCTTCCAGAACCGCACGATGCCGACGACCGCGGCCAGGCAGGCCAGCCCCGTGAACAGGCCGTAGAACCCGATGAGCAGCCAGTGCGGGAAGAACTCGGCGTAGAAGCCGTGCTCCGCGCCGAACGGAATGGCGTTCTCGAGCGGCGCGCGGGCCAGCAGGGCGGCGGCGAGCAGGACCACGGGAATCAGCAGCACGAGGGGCAGCGTGGCGAGGACCAGGACGATCGACCACACGTTGGTGGCCACCGATGCCGCGG
Organism: Gemmatimonadales bacterium; assembly: GCA_036732805.1. Lineage (GTDB taxonomy): Bacteria > Gemmatimonadota > Gemmatimonadetes > Gemmatimonadales > GWC2-71-9 > JAOTWJ01. The sequence continues at coordinate 17,451 of DAINBS010000024.1, forward strand.
TGTTGCGTGCGAGCCGCTTCCTGAAGGGGATCGGTTGGCTCACTCGGGCTCCTCAGGCGG
>DAINBS010000025.1:0-17475 GCA_036732805.1 Gemmatimonadales bacterium
CCCTGCTGATTCAGACCCTGGAGCGGCTCGCGGCCGCCCGGGACACGACCAATGGCTGACGCCCCGCTGGACCCGCGGAGCGCACCCGCCGGCATCGCGGACCTGGTGGACTATCAGACCGACGCCATCGTGAGCAGGATCGTGCTCAAAACGCCGACGGGGTCCGTCACCGTGTTCGCCTTCGACGCCGGGCAGAGCCTGAGCGAGCACCGGGTGCCGCACAGCGTGCTCGTCCAGGCCCTGGCCGGCGTGGTCGAGCTGACCGTGGACGGCGTGCTCCACCGGCTGCACGCCGGCGAGGCGCTCCTGATGGCGCCGGACGCGGCGCACACGGTCCGCGCCCCCGAGCGCTTCAAGATGATGCTGACCATGCTGCGGTCCTGATGATGGGAGGTCGTTCCGTCGTGCACACGATGCCGCTGCTCGGTTCCGTCGGCCTGCTCGCCGCCGTCGCGCTCACGCCCGCCGCCGCGGTGAGCCAGGCACCCCCGCGGAATCTCGACCGCACGGTCGCCCGCGTGCTCCAGGCATTCGACGTCCCCGGCCTCGCGCTGACGATCGTGAAGGACGGCCAGGTGGTCGTCGCGAAGGGGTACGGCGTGAAGACCCTCGGTCGGCCCGACCCGGTGGACTCACAGACCCTGTTCGGCATCGCGTCCAACACCAAGGTCTTCACCGCCACCGCGCTGGGCATCCTGGTCGAGCGCGGGCTGCTCGAGTGGGACGCGCCCGTGATCCGCTACCTCCCGTGGTTCGCCATGTGGGACCCGTGGGTGACGCGGAACCTCACCATTCGCGATCTCCTCGTCCACCGCAGCGGCCTGGGGCTCGGCGCGGGCGACCTGCTGTGGTGGCCGCCCTCCACGTACGACCGCAAGGAGATCAGCCGCCGCCTGCGGTTCATCGAGCCGAGGACGAGCTTCCGCAGCGCCTACGCCTACGACAACGTGCTCTACACGGTAGCCGGTGAAGTCATCGAGACGGTGAGCGGCATGACGTGGGAGGACTTCGTCCAGACCCAGATCCTGGACCGCGTCGGCATGCGCACCAGCAACGTGCGCCACTCGGCGGCCGAGCATGGCGCGAACGTGGCCACCACGCACGCGCGGGTGGACGGCGCCGTGCGGGTGATCAAGCCGTTCGCCTCGGACAACACGAATCCGGCGGGCGGCATCAACGCGAACGCCGACGACATGGCGCGCTGGCTCATGGTGCAGCTCGACTCCGGCCGAATCGGCGACCAGGGTCGGATGTTCACCGAGCGGACCGCCCGCCAGCTGTGGCGGATCGTGGTTCCGCAGGATCCCGGGGTGCCACCACCGGAACTCGCGCCGTCCCGCGGCAGCTTCGCGGGGTACGCGTTGGGGCTCAACGTGCGCGACTACCGGGGCCAGAAGCTCGTGAGCCACACGGGCGGCCTGCCAGGCTACGTGTCACGCGTGGCGTTCCTGCCGGACGTGAAGCTGGGCGTGGCCGTGCTCACGAACATGGAGTCGGGCGCGGCGTTCGAGGCCCTGACGTGGACCGTGATCGACCACTACCTGGGTGCGCCGGCGTTCGACTGGATCGCGGCGTACGAGGCCCTCGAAGCGCGGGCAGCCGCCGCCATGCGGGACCGGGAAGCGGCGACCACGGCGACCCGGGACACCACCTCGCGGCCGTCGCTCCCACTGGAGCGCTATGTTGCCACGTACCGCGACGCCTGGTACGGCGACATCGAAATCCGGCTCGAGGCCGGCAGGCTCGTCATGCAGTTCAGCAAGACCCCGTCCCTGCTCGGCGATCTCGAGCACTGGCAGTACGACACCTTTGTGGTGCGCTGGCGCGACCGGGAGCTGCGCGCCGACGCGTTCGTGACGTTCACGCTCAATCCGGACGGCTCCGTCCGCGAAGCCCGCATGGAGCCGACCTCGCCGGCGGTGGATTTCAGCTTCGATTTCCGGGATCTGCTGCTGAAGCCGGTGGAGAAGTAGAGGGAGGATGGGAGGGATGGGAGAAGGGGCAAACGCTGCTGGAGCGGCAGAGGCGGCAGCAGGACGCAACTGGCCACAGCTGACCGCGGGCAGGATCCTCGGGCTCGGGCTCGCGGGCCTGGCCGTCGTCGTGTTGCTCTTCACGGCGGTGCAGTGGCTGACGTGGCCGGACGTGGACCGCCTCGCCACCGAGCCTCCCGCCACCACGGCGTTCATGGACGCCTGGCAGGCCCGACGGCGTGCCGCGGCAGAGGACACGACCGTCGCCTGGCGATGGGCGCCGTGGGATCGCGTTTCCGTCCACGCCAAGCGCGCGGTCGTGGCGGCCGAGGACATGGAGTTCTTCTCGCACAGCGGGTTCTCGGCCAGCGAGATGCAGGTCGCGTTCCGGGAAGCCCTCGCGGGCGAGCGGTACCGCGGTGCCTCGACGATCACGCAGCAGCTTGCCAAGAACCTCTGGCTCTCGCCGTCCCGCAACCCATGGCGCAAGGTGAAGGAGGCGCTGCTCACGCGCAGCCTCGAGCGTCACCTCACCAAGCGCCGCATTCTCGAGCTGTATCTCAACGTGGTCGAGCTCGGGCCCGGTGTGTACGGCGTCGAGGCGGCCAGCCGCCGCTACTTCGGCAAGCCCGCCGCCGACCTCACGGAGCACGAGGCCGCCCAGCTGGCGGCGAGCCTGCCGCGGCCCTCGACGTGGCACCCCGGCAGATCCAGCAGCGCCTACGCGCGCTACGTGGCCGACGTCGAAAGCAGGATGGCTCGGGCAACGTTCCTGTGGCGCGCCGTGGGGGCGGAGCGCGCCCCCGACCTGCCGCGGCTCGACAGCCTCGTCATCCCGGACCTCGACAGCCTGGTGGACTCCGCGGCCGTTCCGGACTCCCTGCGCGACTCGGTCCCCCGGCGCGACTCGGTGCCCGTCCGCGACTCCGTGCCGTAGCCGCCCGGTTTCACACGGGGCGCACGCAGCGGAACTTGGCGAACACGTACGGATAGCGCGGCTGGAACCAGTTCCGGAACGTGGGCCGCACCAGCGCCTGGTCCGTGGCCCACGACGCTCCCAGAATGACGTAGTGCTCTCCGTCGAAGAAGTCGGCCGAGTAGCCGGGATACGTGCGGGCCCACGCCGTGAATCCCGGGAACGGGGCAAACACGGTGCGCGTCCACTCCCACCCGTTGCCCACGAGGTCGCGCACGCCAAACCGGCTGGCGCCGCGGGCGTTCCGCCCGGCCGGCTCTGGCGCCCACTGCTGGAAGTGGTAGTTCCCGGCCGACGGGTCGCCCCACGGAATCCCTTCCGCGGCGCGGTGGAACTGCGCTTCCGTGGGAAGCTCCGCCCCCTGCCATCGGGTGTACGCGTCGGCCTCGGCCCAGCTCACGTAGGCGGGCCAGTCGCGCACATCCGAAAGCGGGAGCTCGTCGAACAGCGTGAGGTAGCGCCACTCCGCCCCTGCCCGCTTCCAGAACACCGGATGCCGGTGGCCCGTCCGCTCACGCCACACCCACCCCTCGGACGTCCATAGATCCGCCCGCTCGTAACCGCCCGCATCCAGGAACTCGAGCCACTCGCCGTTCCGAACCGGGGTGGTGTCGATGGCGAACGCCGGGACGTCTGCCGTCACTCCGGGAAACTCGTTGTCCCAGCCGAAGGGCACGTCGTCGAACGCGGCGCCCAGTCGGACCTCGCCGGCGGGAACCCGGGCCTGGCCCGGAGCCGACGCGCCGTCGGACCGGTACGCGGGCAGATCCGCCGGCCGGCGGAGCAGACGGCGGTCGAGCTGTTGCATCATGTACAGCAGGGTCTCGTGATGCATCAGCTCGTGCTCGATCACGAGGTGATACACGCGTCCGTGGTCGGCCAGCGGATCCCGGCCCACGCGTTCCTCCACCTCGTCGAAGGTGGCGCGGAGCGCGTCGCGCACGCGGTCCCGGTACGCGAGCGTCTCCGCCACCGACGGCCACTGCTCCCGCCCCTGGTAGGCGTCCACACCCACGGGATCGATCCCGCGCGCAAAGAGCTGGTCCAGTTCGGGCTGCGGCCCCGCGCGATCGAGCAGCCCGCCGATGACCTGGTTCCAGCCGAAGGCCGGCAGGTGACCGACGTAGAAGATGAAGGGCTGCCGCAGCGCGATGGGGCGCTCGTACAGCGCCGCCGGCTCGAGCAGGTCGAAGATGCGGTCCGACCGTTTCCAGGCCGCCGCGAGCCGCTGGAGCACGAGTGATCGGTCGAAGGTGGGTTCCATGGATGTGTGCGTCATGCCGTCCTCCGCAGCAGGGCGAGAGCGAAGAGCCTCTCGGAATCGGTGAACCAGCGGTCGATGGTGAATCCGGTACCGCGCACCCGGGCGACGAAGCTCCGCCGGGTGTACTTGCAGCTGATCTCCGTGCGGATCTCCTCGCCGGTATCCAAGCGGACGTCCAGGCCGGCCGCCGCGATGTGCGCCCGCACCGGCCGCATGGCGCGGAGCCGCATCTCGATCCAGCGGTGCCGCCGGTTCCAGAACGCCACGTGCGCAAAGGCGTCCGGATCGAACGTCCCGCCCAATGCCCGGTTCACGTGCCGCAGGATGTTGCGGTTGAACTCGGCGGTCACGCCGGCGGAGTCGTTGTAGGCCGCTTCGAGGCGCGCAGGGTCCTTCACGAGATCCACGCCCACCAGGAAGTGATCGCCGGCCGCGAGCTGCGCTGCGAGCGCCTTCAGGAACGCGGGAACGTCGCCCGGGTGGAAGTTCCCGATGGTCCCTCCGAACAGCATCGCGAGCCGCCCGCCGCCGCTCCCCAGCACGCCGAGGTCCGTCACGAAGTCGCCCACCACGCCACGCACTGCCACCGCGGCGTCCCAGGCCCGGATGCGCGCCGCGGCCTGGCGGATGAACGACTCGTTGATGTCGAGCATGGTGAGGCACCGCAGTCGCCCCGCGCGGCGCATCGCCTCGAGCAGCAGGTGGACCTTCCGGCCCGCGCCCGACCCCAGCTCCACCAGCTCGGTGGGGCTGGTCCGCGCGATCAGGTCGTCCGCGAGGGCGGCGAGCAGCTCCTCTTCGGTCCGGGTCTGGTAGTACTCCGGCAGGCGCGTGATGGCATCGAACAGCTCGCTCCCCCGGTCGTCATAGAAGTACTTGCTGGGCAGGGTGCGGGGTCGGGCCAGCAGTCCTGCGCGCACCTCGGCCGCCATTCGGGCGACGGCCGCGGGTGCGCCAGGCGACGGCTCGGCGAGTCGGATCGCTACGGTCATGGCTGCTTCCCGTCCGGAGGTGCGTGGCTGGGGCCTCCGTGCAGGGAAACCCGAGAATGCGCCCCTGGGTTCCCCGCTCCGGGAACTTCGCGCCGGCCCGTTCGGTTCCCTTCATATTAAGACCCCCCCTCGGGAGTGACCCAATGACCGATTGGCACCGACTCGGCAGCCGGGACGACGTGTTCGCGCGTGTCCCGTATGTGGTGAAGCTGGACCGTCACCAGATCGCCCTCTTTCTCCATGACGGGCAGATCCGGGCCATCTCGAGTATCTGCAACCACAAGGGCGGTCCGCTCTGCGAGGGCCGGCGCCGCGATGAGTTCGTGACGTGCCCGTGGCACGGCTGGGAATACAGCGTGGTGACGGGCCGCGGTCCCGAGGGCTACGAGGGCGACCAGGTGCCCGTGTACGCCGTGGAAGAACGGGACGGCGCGGTCTGGGTGGGCACGCCCCCGACGGTCCGCCGCAAGGTGCCAAAGCACGATCCGCATCCGCTGCTCGCTCCGGCGCCCAAGCCGGTCGGCGGACCGCCGCGGGTCCTCGCGCTGTCCACGACGTCCATGGACCCAACGAATCCCCGCTTCTCGACCTCCGACGCGCTGCTCGACCACGCGGCGGACCGAGCGCGGGAGCGGGGCGCCGACGTCCGTACGTTGCGCCTCCGCGACCTCTCCTTCCGACCCTGTGAGGGCAACTACTCGAAGGCGTCGCACGCGTGCACCTGGCCGTGCGCGATCACCGAACGCGAGCCCGATGACGGCCTGACGCCGGTGTACGACGCGTTGGTGAACTGGGCGGACGTGGTGCTGATCGGGACGCCCATCCGGTGGGGGGCGGCGGGCTCGCTCTACTTCAAGATGGTCGAGCGCCTCAACTGCGTGCAGAACCAGATCACCCTGCACAACCGCGTCCTGATCCGCAACAAGGTGGCGGCGTTCATCATCACCGGGGGACAGGACAACATCCAGGCCGTGGCCGGCGGACTGCTCACGTTCTGGGCGGAGCTTGGCTACGTGTTCCCGCCGTTTCCCTTCATCGCCCATTCGCGCGGCTGGGACGCCGAGGACATGGAGAACAACGTCCGCCAGGTGAAGGCGAGCGAGGCTCTTCGGGAAGCCAGCCGTGAGCTGCTCGACCGCGCGCTCGACTTCTGGGGCATCCTGGACCACCACCGGGCGGAGATGGACCGGCCGATGGAGCGCGCCGGCCGCAAGGCGAGCCCCCTCACGGCGAGGGCTGTCGAGGGAGCCGCCGAATGAGGGCCTGACCGGTCACGCCACCCTATCCGACCGTGGGGGCGGAGCGCGCCCCCGACCTGCCGCGACTCGACAGCCTCGTCACTCCCGACGTGGACACCATCCGCATCGACACCACCGCACCCCCGGACTCCATACCGCTCCAGGGGTAGCGCGCCGCGCCGAGGTAAATCCCGCTGAAGCGGGTCCTCGGCCGCGAGCTGCCCGTGAACGGGCGTGGTCCGCGTCGCCTTGGCGACAGACGACGGCCGAGGGCCTGCTTCAGCAGGATCCACATGCTCCCGCCAGCGCGCGCCGGTCCGGCTCCTTGCACACCACCACCGGCGCCTTCGAGGGGAACACCCGCCGGCGCGCGTGATACCGCTGGAAGTGCGACAACTGGAACAGCACGTACGAGATGAGCAGCGACCCGAACGGCTTGGCCCAGCGGAACCCGCCGCGCCAATACGCCCGCATCAGGCGACCCAACCGCCGCGCCACGCTCGGCCACGAGTAGAACGTCCGCATCAGGTGCTTGCGGGTCGCGAACACCTGCTCGGGCGTCACGTACTTGGGCTCGAACACGAGGTGGTCGCCCTCGTAATGCGCGAGGTCGGGGTCGAAGATCCGCCCCTGCTCGGCCATCTCGCGATGGAACGGCGTCCCGGGAATCGGGATCGAGATCGAGAGGAAGATCGCGCTGGGATCCACCTCCTCCAGCCGCTCCGGGAGCGTGGCGTAGTACTCGGGCGTGTCCTCATCGAGCGCCAGCATCATGCCGGAGAACGTGAGAATCCCGCGTTCCTTGAGCGCCATGATCTTGCGCTCGTAGTCGCTCACCTTGTTCTGCCGCTTCTGCACCGCCAGCAGGCTCGGCTCGTTCAATGACTCGAGGCCGAGGAACGCCATGCGGCAGTTGGCCGCGGCGAGCGCATCCACGAACTCCGGGTCGTTGAGGCAGCTGAATGCGAACTGCACGCCCAGGGCCCAGAGCTTGAGCTTCGCCACTTCCTGGAGGAGCTCCTTGGCGTACCCCATGTCGCCGCCCAGGTTGTTGTCGAGCAGCATCGCGAGCTTGCGCTTGTGATACGGGAGCTTCGCGGTCGCCTTGAGGTCGCGGATCACGTCGTCGATCGGCCGGACCCGGTGGGCGGCGGGACGGATGTTGAGCTGGCAGTAGGTGCACTTGAACGGGCAGCCGCGCGTGGCCTCCAGCACGACCGGTACCGCGTAGCGGGATTCGACCAGGTCGTACCGCGGCGTCGGGATGCCCTCGAGCGTGGGGATGGGCGGGGCCTCGTACAGCCGCCGGTGCCGCCCCGCCACGATATCCTCCACCACGTCGGGCCAGATCCGATCCGCCTCGCCCGCCACGGTCACGTCCATGTGCGGCACGACGTCCTGCGGGAAGATCGAGGCATACTTCCCCCCGGCGACCACGATCTTGCCGCGCGCCCGGAACCGCCGCGCCACCTCGTAGGCGTGCGGCGCGCAGAAGTCCATGAACGAGAGCGCGATGACGTCGGCGTCCGTGTCGTAGTCGATCGCCCGCACCATCTCGTGCCGCAGCCGCACCTCCACCGTGTCCGGCGTGAGCGCCGCGAGCAGGGTCCCCGACAGCGGCGGCGCGGGTGACCGCGCGTAGTACGCCCGTTCCTCGCCGAGGTTCTGGAACAGGACGATGATCTCCATGACGGGCTTCGACATAGGTGCCTCCTGGTGTCGTCGGGCCGGGACCCGTCACCGGCCCCGCGACTGAACCCTCGCCCCACCCCGTCAAGCCCGCGTCAAGCCGGTGAATCCCCCGGTCCGTTCTCGCCCGCCCCTGTCCGTCCCGTCCGTCCTTCCGCTTGACCATTGCTTGACGCCCCCCGGCGACCGTTCAAACGGAACCAGCGGAGCCGCATATGCCAAATACCATCACGCGCACGAGGAGCGTTGCCGCAGCCGCCACCCTGACGGGTGGGGCCTGCGTGTTCGCGTTCTGGGTCATGTACTTCGCCTCGAGTGCCGCGCTCGGCCACGGGAACCCCACCGTACATGCCTTCGAGAGCGCGTTCCTCGTGGCGGACGTGGTCTTCGCCATCCTGCTCGTCGCCGCCGGCGTCTCCCTGATCCGGCGCCGCCGGGAGGGGCCGTTCCTGCTGGTCGCCGCGGCGGCGATGAGCCTGTACGTCGCCCTGCTCGACCTGACCTTCTACTCCCGGCAGGGCCTGTACGCCGCCGACGCCGGCTCCGTGCTCGAGCTGATCGTCAACGGACTGTGCCTTGGCGGAGGACTGCTGGGACTGCGCTGCGGCTGGAGACTGTGGACCGCGAGGGCGAGATGAGCCGGACCCCGTTTCTTTCGGGTGGCGCCGTCGTGATCGGCGCCGCGAACGGCATCGGCGCCGCGACGGCCCGCCGCCTCGCGGCGGCCGGTGTCCCGCTGGTGCTCGCCGACGTCGAGCGCGAGCCGCTCGACGCGCTCGGCCGCGCCCTCGCCGGCCCCGGCCGTGAAGTCCACGTATGGACCGTGGACGTCCGCGACGCCGCGAGCCTTGCCCGGCTCAGGGACGAGAGCCTCGCCACGCTGGGCCGGCTGCATGCGGTGATCAACTGCGCGGCCGTGCTCCGTCCCGCGGGCCTGCTCGACGCCCTGCTCGACGACATCTGGGAGCAGGTGGACATCAACCTCACCGGGACGATCCTGGTGGCCCGCACGTTCCTGCCCCACCTGGTCGCCCAGCACGGCGGGCATCTCGTGAACATCGCGTCGCTCGGGGGCCTGGTGCCGCTTCCCGGCTCGGTGATCTACTCGGCCACCAAGTTCGGCGTCCGCGGCTTCAGCCTGGCGCTCGCGCTCGAGGTCGCGCCCCATGGCGTCGCGGTGTCCGTGATCTGCCCCGACTCCGCCGACACCCGTCAACTGCGCGCCGAAGCGCAGCACGCCGACTCCGCGCTGTCGTTCACCAGCGCGCCGCTTGCCGCGGACGACGTGGCCCGCGCGATCGTGCGGACCCTGCGCCACCCTCGGCGCGAGGTGCTCGTTCCCGGACCACGCGGCGTGCTCATCCGCCTGCTCGTGCTCTTTCCGGAAGTGTTCGCCCGCGCCATGCCGTTGCTCACCTGGCTCGGCCGCCGCGGCCAGCGCCGCTACCAGGCCCGCCACGCGAGGTCGTCCCGGCTTCAGAGGGCCCACGCATGACCACCCTCGTGCACGTGGTCGCCCCCGCGCGCCTGCTCCGCCTCGCATTCTGGCGTGACTATGCCGTCACGATGCGCCCGTACCTGCTGTTCGTGTCGGGCATCACGGGCATCGCGGGCCTGGCACTCGCCCCCGGCGAATCCGCCTGGGCCCTCGCCACCCTGGCCCTCGTGTTCTTCCTGTCCTACGGATTCGGGCAGGCGCTCACGGATTGCTTCCAGCTCGACACCGACAGCCTCTCCGCGCCGTACCGTCCGCTGGTGCGCGGCGCGATCCGCCGCAACGACGTGCTCGTGGTGAGCCTGGCGGGTCTCACGCTCAGTTCGATCGTCATCGGCGCCCAGGCACCGGCGGCGCTGCCCCTCTGCGCGCTCACCGTCGTCGGGCTCGCGACCTACACCTGGTTCAAGCGACGCTGGTGGGGTGGTCCCCTCTGGAACGCCTGGATCGTGGCGCTCGTGCTGCTGATCGGCTACGTCGCCGCCGGCGGCAAGGCGTTCACCGGCGCACCGCTCCTGGGCGCGCTCGCCGCGGCGCTGTTCGGCTACGCCAACTTCGTCCTCGTCGGCTACTACAAGGACATCCCGGCGGATCGCGCGACCGGATACCGCACGTTCCCGGTCGCCTTTGGGCTCCGGCGTTCCCACATGGTGAGCGACGTGTTCGTGGCCGGCGCGTTCGCGGGCGCCGCCGTGGCGATCACGGCGCTCGGCATGGCCCGGGGGTTCGGCCACGTGGTGGCGGGGCTCGCGTTTGCCGTCGCCGCGCTCGCTGCTGGTGCTGTTGCCCAGGTGCGGACTCACGCCGTCACCCGTGATCGCGACGCCTACCGGGCCATCGGGCCGGGCGTCCACGCCTACATCCTGCTCATGGCGGCTGTGGCGGCCGCCGCCCGCCCTTCCTGGGCCGTGGGTCTCGCAGTGTTCTATGCCGGCTTCGTGGCCACGCTGCGGCGCCGGCCCATGGCGGAGCAGATCTGATGCTCGCCCTCGTGAACCCGCATGCCGCCGGCGGGAACGGGCGCGTCCGCTGGGAACGGGTCCGGGCGTCCGTTGCGGCGCTCGTGGGGAACCTCACGACCGTGCTGCCGGCGGACGCCAGGGAGGCGCGTGACGCGGTGCGGCGCGCCCTGCTTGCGGGCGAACGCGACTTCATCGCCGGGGGCGGCGACGGCACCGTGAACCTCGTGGTCGACGCGCTGCTTGCGCACGTAACTGTGGCCGAGCGGCGGAGACTCCGGCTGGGGGCGGTGGGACTCGGGTCGTCCAACGACTTCCACAAGCCGCACCGGCCGGATGGCTGGATCGGCAAGGTGCCCGTCCGGCTGCGCTTCGACCGCACGGTCGCCCACGACGTGGGGCGGCTCCGATACCTGCGGCCCGACGGCGAGTGGCGTTGCCGCCGGTTCATTCTCAACGCGTCGATCGGCGTGACCGCCGAAGGCAACCGCCGGTTCAACGACGACCCCGCCGTAGCACGCGCCAAGCGCGTGCATCCCGACCTCGGCATGGCGTGGGCCGCGCTGGCGGCGCTGTTCGACGGCGGGCCCTGGCCTATGCGCCTGGCCACAGACGGCGGCGTGCCGGAGACGGCGCGCGTCACCAATCTCGGCATCGTGAAGAATCCGCACTTCACCGGGATGCTCCGCTATGACAGCGCGTACGAGCCCGGCAACGGCGAGTTCGACGTGCACCTGCTGGGTGACGTGAGTCGCCCCGCGCGGGTGCGGGCCATCGCGGCGCTCTGTATCGGCCGGTTCACGGGGCGTCCCGGAACCTCCTCGTGGCGTGCCCGGCGGCTGAGCGTTTCCGCCGATCAGCCGTTCGCCGTGGAAGGCGACGGCGAAATCGTCATCACGACGCACGCGGAGTTCTCGCTCGACCCGCGCGCCCTTGCGGTGTGCACATGACGACGGTGCTCGAACATGAGCTCATCGGCCGCCTCGCGGCCGGCCTGCCGCGGTCGCCGTCGCAGATCAACGGCCTGCACGAGAGCGACGCGGAGTTGGTCCGCCTGCCCGGGAGCGACCTGGTATTGGCACTCACGACCGACGCACTGGCCGAGGAGATCGCGACCGGGCTCTACGCCGACCCGTGGCTGATCGGATGGATGCTCGTGACCGTGAACGCGAGCGACCTCGCCGCCGTCGGCGCGGATCCCCTCGGTCTTCTGATCTGTGAGACGCTGCCACGTGACGCGGACCGGGAGTGGATTGCGGCACTCCAGCGCGGAATCGCGGACGCGGCGGTGGCTCACGGTCTGCCGGTGCTGGGCGGCGACACGAACGCCGGCGCGGTGCCCCACCTGGCCGCGACCGCGGTCGGGCTCGTTCGGGGGCGCCTCCTCACGCGCTGCGGCGCGCGCGCCGGCGATCTCCTCTATACGTCGGGCCCGCTGGGCATGGGCGGTGCCTTTGCCCTGAGCCGGCTCGCCGCTCGCGGGGGTACGAATCCCGCTGAAGCGGGTCCTCGGCGCGTGCAGCCCGTGAACGGGCGTGGATCCCACGTCGCCTTGGCGACAGATGAGGCCGAGGGCCTGCTTCAGCAGGATCCAACGGACGACGACGGGAACGACGGAAGTGCTCCGGCGGTGACGTTCCGGCCGACCGCACGGCTGCGCGAAGGAGCCCTGCTGCGAGCGGTCGCCTCCGCCTGCATGGACACGAGCGACGGCGCGATTGCGACGATGGACGAGTTGATGACGCGCAACGGCGTTGGCCTCCGCATCGAGCGGGCGGTGGAGGCCTGGACCGATCCCGCCGCGCTCTCGGCCGCGAACGCCGCCGCCCTCCCACCGTGGTTCCTCCACGCCGGCCCCCACGGAGAGTTCGAGCTGCTGTTCACCGTGCCTGCCGAGCGGGTGCCGGCGCTGGACAACGCTGCGGGCGCCATCGGCTGGCACCCGCTGTGCCTCGGCGTCGCGACGACCGGGCCGGGCCTGACCGCCGCCCACTCCGGTGGCTGCCAGTCCCTCGACGCGACCCGGATCCGAAACCTGTTCACGGAATGTGGCAGCAATCCGACACGCTACCTGGAAGAACTGAGGAACATCCAATGGCCAATGGCCAATGACCAACAATGAGTGGGCTTGAACATCCCACCTGGACATTGGACATTGGACATTCAACATTCGACATTGATGCTTCCCATGCCTTCTCTCGAGCTCGCCACCCTCGGCGGCGGCTGTTTCTGGTGCCTGGAGACCGTATTCGAGCGGCTCGCGGGCGTGGAGCAGGTCGTGTCGGGCTACGCGGGCGGAGCCCCGGCCAACCCGTCGTATGAGCTGGTGTGCACGGGCACCACGGGGCATGCCGAGGTCGTACAGGTCACGTTCGATCCCGGCGTGATCTCGTATCGCGACCTGCTGGGCGTGTTCTTCGTCACGCACGACCCCACGCAGCTCAACCGTCAGGGCGCGGACGTCGGCACGCAGTACCGCTCCGTCATCTTCACGCACTCGGCGGAGCAGGACGCCGTCGCCCGGGACGTGCTGGCGGCGCTGGAGCGCGAGCAGGTGTACGATCGCCCCGCCGTCACGCAGATCGCTCCGTTCGAGGCGTTCTATCCGGCGGAGCGATACCACCAGGAGTACTACCGGCGGAACCCCGCGCAGCCGTACTGCCAGGTGGTCATCGCGCCCAAGGTGGCGAAGCTGCGGGCAGCTTACCTCGACCGGTTGAAGCCGGAGTACCGCGGCCCCTGATCCGCCCGGCTGCGGGAGAGCGCCCGCGGGCGTATCGTTCAGGGAGGATCCGATCGCTCCGACGCGGTAGCCCGGAGGTGTGGCCATGGCGTACCACGTGCACCGAACCAGCTATTTCTACCTCTCCATCGAAGACGATCCTGGGGAGGCCTATCGCATCCTCGCGCAGCTCGCCAAGCTCGGCGTGAACCTGCAGGCGTTCACGGGAGTGCCGGTGGGTCCGCAGCGCACGCAGCTCACCGTCTTCCCGGAGGACGACGGCAAGTTCAAGGCGGCGACGGCAAAGGCCGGGATCGCGGCCGACGGCCCGCACCCCGCCCTGCTGGTCCAGGGCGACGACGAGCTGGGGGCGCTCGCCGGCGTGCACGAACGGCTCGCCGAGGCCCAGGTGAACGTGTATGCCTCCTACGGCGTCACCGACGGGCAGGGCGCCTTCGGGTACGTGCTCTACGTGCGGCCGGACCGCTACGAGGAGGCGCTCAAAGCCCTGGGGGTGTAGCCACCACCTCAGGCTCCGCCGGCCGGATCCGCCGGGCCACGAGCCAGGCAAGTAGCATCATTCCGGCGGCCGCGGCAAACGTCACGAACGGCCCGGCCACGTCGTACAGTTGCCCGAAGAGGAACGGGCCGCTGAACCGCCCGATGGCGGTGAGGGCCTGGGCGGCCCCCATCATCGCCCCCTGCTCCGCGGGGCTCGCGAGCGTCGAGATGAGCCCGGTGAGCGCCGGTGCCGCGATGCTGTTGCCGAACGCGAGGATCACGACACACGGGAAGATCTGCCACGAGCGGCCCGCGAGGGGGATGGCGGCGACGCCGATGGCCATGCCGAGCGTACCCCAGGCGATCAGGGGCCGGTCGCCGGTGCGGCGCTGGATCTTCCCGAACAGGTAGCCCTGCACCGACGCCGCGATCACGCCCACCACCGTGAAGAACATCCCGAGTTGGGCCGAGCCCCAGCCGAACGCCCGCTCGGTGAACAGCGGCACCGCCACGATGTAGCCGGAAAACGCGAACGGGATCAGCCCGAAGACCGCGAAGGTGTGTCGGAACCGCGGATCCGTGAGGCCGCGGCGCAGGTGGGTGGTGTCCACCAGCGGCCGTGCCGCCCGGTGCTCGTGCCGCAGCGATTCCTTCAGGACGAGGAACGCGGACACCAGATTGATGACGCACAGCCCCGCTCCGACGAACCCGACGGCGCGCAACCCGCCGTAGTGCGCCGCGAAGGCGCCGAGGGCCGGTCCCACGATGAATCCGAGGCCGAACGCGGCTCCCACGAGCCCCATTCCCCGCGACCGCTCGGAGGGCAGGGTGACGTCCGCGATATAGGCCTGAGCCACGGAGATGTTGCCCCCCGCGAATCCGGCGATGGCCCGCGCCACGAACAGCCAGGCGTAGCTCGACGCGAGTCCGAACAGCGTGTAGCCGATGGCGCCCACCGCGATGGCCGCGAGCAGCACCGGTCGCCGGCCGATCCGGTCCGAGAGGCCGCCGAGCACTACGGTTGCCACGAACTGCGAGAGCGAAAACACGCCCACCAGCGCGCCAAAGCCGAACGCCGACGCGCCGAACTGCTCGGCGTAGTACGGCAGCACCGGGATGATCAGGCCGAAGCCCGCCAGGTCGATGAAGACCGTGAGGAAGATGACGCCCAGGCGGGCCGAGGAGCGGGGCATGGGTCCGCAAATCTACACCCGGCCGGGTCCCGGCCCGTCACACGTGACGGCGGCCCCGTCCGGAGGTCCGGGCGGGGCCGCTGTCGAACCGGGACCGCGCGGCTACCGGGCCGTGACCGGGACCCGGATGCGGCTGTGCTCCCACTCCAGGACCAGGTGGACGCTCCCGTCCGCCTGCGGCTCGGCGCGGATCGTGAACTGTTCGATGGCGTCCGCGACCCGCTCCACCGCGGTCTTCACTCGGCCAAGCTCCTGGGCCTTCACCGCGTCGGTGTAGGTGTTCTCGCGGCCCCACTGCTCGTACGAGCGGTTGATGATGACGTCCCACTCGGTCTCACCCGGCTGCGTGTACAGCGCGTACATGCCCGGCGGCACGTCGAGCGTGCCCACCCTGACGGGGGCCGTGGTGATGAACTTGCTCGTTTCGTTGGCCCCGGTACGCCACACCGTGCCGAACGGCACCGCCTCGGCGCCGATCATGGACCGGTCGCGGAGCGACGGGCGGCCGTAGCAGATCTTCACCGCGTGCCCACCCACGTCGAACATGACCGAATCGAGCGGGCTGCGGCGGGTTTCGAGCTTCATGTTGGCGTTGAACGGACACGCCATGTCCTGGGCCGCAGCGGGGGCGGCGGCGGCGGAGGCGAGCAGGATAGTCAGCGGCACGAGGCGCATGGGTCGAACTCCCGGACGAGGAATCGGATCGGTATGGCGGAACGTTAGCGTTGCCGGAACTAGCCATGCAACCCGGCGCCGGGGCGGGAGTTCCGTCGGGGCCCGGGGCCGCCTCCCATCCTTGCGGAGACGGGCCGGACCGCGTAGGGTTGCCCTCCAATGCGCAAAATCGGCTCCGTGCTGCTTTGGACGGCCATCGCGCTCGCGGGCGCGGTGGCGTTTGGCGTGCTCGCGCTCAGCCGCGGTGAGACCATCAACGCGGCATGGATCGTGACCGCGGCGGTCTCGACCTACGCCGTCGCCTATCGGTTCTACTCCCGGTTTCTCGCCACGCGCGTCCTGGGTGTGGACACCTCGCGGGCCACCCCAGCCGTCCGGCTCGCGAACGGCCGCGACTTCGTGGCCACGTCCCGCTGGGTCCTCTTCGGGCACCACTTTGCGGCCGTCGCGGGCGCTGGCCCGCTCATCGGCCCCGTGCTCGCCGCGCAGTTCGGTTTCCTTCCGGGCACCCTGTGGCTCATCATCGGCGTGGTCCTGGGCGGCGCCGTCCAGGACTACGTGATCCTGTTCGCCTCGATGCGCCGCGACGGGAAGTCGCTGGGCCAGATCGCAAAGGAGGAGGTGAACGGCGCAGCCGGGCTCGCTGCGATGGTGGCGATCCTCGCGATCATGGTCATCCTGCTCGCGGTGCTGGCGCTCGTGGTCGTCAAGGCCCTCGTGGGGTCACCGTGGGGGCTGTTCACGATCGCCTGCACGCTTCCCATCGCCCTGATGATGGGCTGGTGGATGAAGGTCTGGCGGCCCGGTCACACGGTCGAGGCGTCGCTGGCCGGCGCCGTGCTGCTGCTCCTGGCCCTCGTGGGCGGCCGGTACGTGTCCCAGTCCGCCGTGCTCGCTCCCATCTTCACCCTGAGCGGGATCCAGATCGCGTGGCTCATCATCGGCTACGGCTTCGTCGCGAGCGTGCTGCCGGTGTGGGTGCTCCTCTGTCCGCGCGACTACCTCTCGACGTTCCTCAAGATCGGGACGGTGATCGCGCTCGCCGCGGGCATCATGATCGCGCTGCCTCCCGTGCAGCTGCCGGCCGTGACGCAGTTCGTGGACGGCAGCGGCCCCGTGTTCGCGGGCAAGGTGTTCCCGTTCGCGTTCATCACGATCGCGTGCGGCGCGATCAGCGGGTTCCACGCGCTGGTCGCCAGTGGCACGAGCCCCAAGATGATCACCCGCGAGCAGGACGCCCGCGTCATCGGCTACGGGGGCATGCTGATGGAGAGCTTCGTCGGGATCATGGCCATGACGGCGGCCGCGATCCTCGACCCCGGCGTGTACTTCGCCATCAACACCACGGTGCCGCTGAACCAGATCACGGGGTGGGGGTTCACGGTGACCCCCGAGCAGATGGACGCGCTCGCCCGCAGCGTGGGCGAGGCCACGCTCCTCGGCCGGACCGGAGGTGCCGCGTCGCTCGCGGTGGGCATGGCGACCATCTTCAGCGGCGCCCTGGGCCAGACGCTCATGGCGCTGTGGTACCACTTCGCGATCATGTTCGAGGCGCTGTTCATCCTCACGACGGTGGACACCGGAACGCGCGTGGGGCGGTTCATGTTCCAGGAGCTGGCGGGGCAGGTCTGGTCCCCGCTCGGCCGCACGTCCTGGTATCCGAGCGTCTTCCTTGCGACCGCCGCGGTGGTGGGCGGGTGGGGCTACTTCCTGATCCAGGGCGTGGTGGACCCGCTGGGCGGGATCAACTCGCTCTGGCCGCTGTTCGGGATCTCGAACCAGCTGCTCGCGGCCGTGG
>DAINBS010000026.1:0-17133 GCA_036732805.1 Gemmatimonadales bacterium
GTTCCCCGCGAACACGAACAGCGTGAAGGCGAGCGCGCCGGCGGCAAAGAGCGCCGCGACGATCGCGACGAAGCGGCCCGAGGAGACGGCACTGACCCGGTCCCACACCGAGTAGACAGCGCGCCCCGCCGCCCCACGCGACAGTACCTCGGCCACCACCGTGAGCCCGCCGGCAATCACGGCCCCCCACAGCCAGAGCCGCCACATCCCGGTCAGAACGTCCGGGTTCGTCCCCACGAGCGGGACGGACAGGGGGGCCACCGACCACGCGGCGAGGATGACGACCACGGTGGGGACGATGGCGGCCGGCCAGCGAGGCCCCGGTGCGCCCCCGGTCACCGCGGGGCGTCGGGCGCGGTGAGGTTGAACCGCAGGATGTGCCAGATGGCCGCGACACCGTCCCGCCAGTCGATCTTCTTGCCCTCGGCGTACGTGCGGCCGCTGTACGTGATCGGCACCTCCCAGATGCGGGCGCCGGACTGCGCGAGGCGGGCGGTCAGCTCGACTTCGATCCCGAACCGGTCCGACCGGAGCGGCATCGATTTCATGAGGTCGGCCCGCACCATCTTGTAGCACGTCTCCATGTCGGTCAGGTTCAGGTCCGTCAGCATGTTGGAGAGCAGGGTCAGCACGCGGTTGCCGACGGAGTGCCAGAAGTACAGGACGCGGCGGGGTCCGGCCTGGAACCGGGAGCCGAACACCGCGTCCGCCTTGCCCATCCGGATCGGCTCGAGCATGTCCGGGTACTCGAGCGGGTCGTACTCGAGGTCGGCGTCCTGGATCACGATCACGTGCCCCGTGGCCCGCCGGATGCCCTCCCGTACGGCCGTTCCCTTGCCGCGGTTCACGGGCTGGTGCACGACCTGGTCGATCAGCCCCTCGGCGCGCAGCCGATCCAGCACAATGGCCGTGTCGTCCCGTGAGCCGTCATTGACGACGATCAGCTCCACCCGCAACGGCACCTCCCGCACGCGGCGGACGGCCTGTTCGATCGTCGCGGCCTCGTTGTAGGCCGGCATGACGGCGGAGATGACCAGATCGTTCCAGTTCTCCGGCAGCGGCGCGAGACCCTGCTGGAGCACGGCGCCTTCACTCCGCCGGATCGGCTTCATACCGTGACAGCTTCCGATAGAGGGTGGAGGGATCGATGCCCAGCACCTCGGCCGCGCGCGTCTTGTTGCCGCCCTCGGATTGGAGGACCCACAGGATGTAGGCCCGTTCCACCGCATCGAGCGTGGGGCTCGCGTGGGCGCGCTCCGAGACGAACGGGCTGGCCCGCGGCGACCGCACCCGCTCCGGCAGCGCATCCACGGAGATTTCCGGGCCCTGGCTCACGAGCGCCGCGTGCTCGAGCACGTTTTCCAGCTCGCGCACGTTGCCCGGCCAGCCGTAGGCGAGCAGCACCTCGAGCGCGGCCTGCGACAGGCGCCGGGGCTCCTGGCCGCGCTCGGCGGCCAGCCGTTCCAGGCACGCCTCCACCAGGAGCGCGATGTCGTCGGGGCGCTCCCGCAGGGGCGGCAGGTGCAGGGCGATCACGTTGAGGCGGTAGTACAGGTCCGACCGGAACCGCGCGTTGCGCATCTCCTCGTCCAGATCGCGGTTGGTGGCGGCGATCACGCGGACGTCCACCGGGATCGGCTCCGTCCCGCCCACCGGCAGTACCTCCCGCTCCTGCAGGACGCGGAGCAGCTTCACCTGCGTGGACGGCGCCGTCTCGGCGATCTCGTCCAGGAAGAACGTGCCGCCGCGCGCGACGGTGAAGAGGCCTTCCTTGTCGCGGACCGCCCCGGTGAACGACCCCTTCACGTGCCCGAACAGCTCGGACTCGAGCAGGGTCTCGGGCAGGGCGCCGCAGTTGATGGACACGAACGGCCCCTCGCTGCGCTCCGACAGCTCATGGATGTACCGCGCGACGACCTCCTTGCCGGTGCCGCTCTCGCCGAGCACCAGCACCGTCGAGTCGGTGGGCGCCACCTGCTCGGCCAGTTGGAGCACGTCCACGAACGGCCGCGCAAGGCCCAGGGGTCGGCCCGCACTACGGCGCTCCCGCCGGCGGATCTCCCGGCGGAGCTGCTGGTTCTCGCTCCGCAGCAGGCGCGCTTCCGCAGCCCGCCGCACGATCGCCACCAGGTCATCGTTGGAGAAGGGCTTCAGAACGTAGTAGAACGCACCGCGGTTCACCGCTTCGATGGCGGTCCGCAGCTCGGCCTGGGCGGTCATCAGGATCACCGGCTTCTGAGGATCCTGGCTTCGCACCGCCTCGAGCAGGTCCATGCCCGACACCTGCGGCATCCGGATGTCCGTGAGCACGATGTCCGGATCGGAGCGGCGCACGGCCTCGAGGGCCGCCTTGCCGCCGAGTGCAACCTGGACGTCGAACCCCGAGTTCTTGAGCAGGATCCGGAGCGTGTCGAGGATGCCGCTCTCGTCGTCCACCACGAGGACCGAAGGACGTGCCGCGCTCATGCGCCTCCCTGGGCTGCGCCCTCGATGGGCAGCAGGACGGTGAAGGTGGTGCCGGCTCCCGGCGTCGACTCGACGTGGACGAGTCCGTGATGCGCTTCGACGGTCCGGTGGACGACCGCGAGACCGAGTCCCACCCCACCCGGACGGCGGGAGACGAAGGGCTGGAACAGCCGCGCCCGCACGTCGTCCGGCAACCCCGGCCCGTCGTCCGCGACGGTGAGCCTCGCCGCCGGTACGGGAGCCCGCAGCTCCGGGAAATCCACCCGTGCTTCCTCGCCCACGGTGACCTGCACCCGGACGTCACCGCCCGCCGCCTGCACCGCGTTCAGCATGAGGTTCACCGCCAGGCGGTGCAGCAGGTCCTCATCCCCCGGCACCGGCCGGCAGGCGCCGGTCACGACGATCTCGGTGGCCGCTTGCGCCGAAGGATGGTGACGGACGAGCTCGGCCGCGGCCTCGGCGACGTGACGCAGGTCCACCGGACGCGACATGGCCACCCGGACGCGGGCGAACTCGAGAAACTCGCTGAGGAGGCGGCTCAGGCGGTCGCTCTCCCGAAGGACCAGGCGGCCCAGCGTCTGTTCGTCGTCGCTCTGCCCGGCCCGTCGCGTGAGCTGCTCCACGGACGACCGGATCGACGCGAGGGGGTTCTTGATCTCGTGGGCGAGCGAGGCGGCAAGCTCGGCCACGGCCTCGAGGCGTTCCGCCCGGAGCCTCAGGTCCTCCAGGCGTTTCTGGTCGGAGATATCGGTGAAGATGGCCGTGGCCGAGGGAACGTCCCCCTCGGGTGCGTCCAGGCGGGTGGTGGTGAGACCGATCGTGAGCACCCGCCCGTCCAGCTGCACCTGGCCTTCGAGCCGCTGACGGCGCACGCCTTCCCGCAGCGTGGCGGTCAGCGCCTCGGCCAGCACCGGCGAGCGCCGGGCCACCAGGGTCATGACGTGCTCGCCGAGCGGCGGCCTGTCCTCGAGCCCCAGCAGCCGTTCGGCCGCCGGGTTGGCATAGAGGAGGGCTCCCTCCGCGTCCACCGTGATGACTCCGCTCCCGATGCTGCGCAGGATATCCTGCGCCTCGAGCCGGAGCCGGCGCACCTCCTGCTCCAGGGCCTCGCGCTCCCGGCCCATGATCCGCACCCGGCTCCCGATCCAGCCCGTGGCGAGGGCGACCGCGAGGAACACCGCCACCTGGAGCCAGAGCGTCAGGCCGATCAGCCCCGGGAACGCCACCACGACGTCGCCCACGAGCAGGGCGCTGGCGAGAAAGGTCACGAGCAGCGCCGACCACAGCGGCAGCAGTACCGCCGCCACCGCGATCACCAGGATGTAGAGCGGGATGAACTCGCTCTCGGCGCCGCCCGTCACGTGCACGACCGTCGTGACCAGGGCGAGGTCGAACGACGCCTGGAGGTAGAGGAAGGTCGGGCCCGGGCGACGGGCGGCGACGTGCGTGTAGAACGCCGACGCCGCGCTCGCCACGAACGATGCCAGCGCCGCGATCGCGAGCGTCAGCAGCAGACCAGGGGGGACGGCCGCGAAGTAGAAGGCAGCCGAAAGGAAGACGGCGAGCGCGACCAGGATGCGCCCGAGGTACACCCACTGGAGGATGCCCAGAGGCCCCGGAGCCGGCCGTCCGGCGCGGGAGGCGCCGGCGCGCACGTCGGGTCCGAGCTGCCTCATGGACGAAGTATCAAACCGAGTCTTGCAGATTGCAATGACTCAGTCGTCGACGATGGCCTCCGCCTCCACCTCGACCAGGAGGTCCGGCCGGATCAGGGCCGCCACCTGGACCATGGTTGTGGCCGGCCGGACGTCGCCGAACACCTCGCCGTGCACCCGTCCGATGGCCTCCCACTGGGCGATGTCCACCACGTACGTGCGCGTCCGGACCACGTGGCGCGGCTCCGCCCCGAGCGCGCGCAGGGCTGCCAGCACCGTGCGCAGGCACTGCCGCATCTGGGCGGCGGGGTCCCCGACGCCCACCACCTCGCCCTCGCTCCCGACCGCGGCCGTTCCGGAAACATGGATGTGGTTGCCCACCCGGACGGCCCGGGAGTAACCGACCACCGGCTCCCACGGGGCGCCCGAGGAATGCGTACGCCGGGCTCCGCTCATGGCCGCTCCACCGCCGGCATCGTCACCGACCCCTCACTGCCGCCGGGCTTCCCGGATCAGCACGGGCTCGAGGGGCGCGTCGTCGTGATGGCCGCGCCGTCCGGTTTTCACGGCCGCGATCGCGTCCACCACGTCCATCCCGCCGGTCACTCGGCCGAACACGGCGTACCCGAAGTCGCGTCCCCCGTGATCGAGGAACGCGTTGTCCTTGAGGTTGATGAAGAACTGGGCGGTGGCGCTGTGGATGTCCGAGGTGCGGGCCATGGCGAGCGTTCCGCGCTGGTTGCGCAGGCCGTTGTCCGCCTCGTTCTTGATGGGCTTGCGGGTGGACTTCTGCCGCAAGTCCGCGTCCATCCCCCCGCCCTGGATCATGAAGCCCGGGATGACGCGGTGGAAGATGGTCCCATCGAAGTGCTTGGCGTCGACATAGGCGAGGAAGTTCTCGACGGAAATCGGGGCTTCCTTCTGGTACAGCTCGATCGTGACCTCGCCGTGGGAGGTTCGCAGTGCCACGGTGGGGTTCTTGGGCTCGGTCATTGGCTGCATCCTGGAAATGGTGGCGCTAATCTTAGCGGGATGGCGGGAGAGGCGGGATGGCGGGATGGGGAGTCATCCCGCATCATCCCGCTCTATCCCGCTCTATCCCGCGTGAGGACATGAGCCAAGCCATGGAAGTCCAGGTCTTCGGCATCCGCAAGAGCGCGGACACGCGCAAGGCGCTGCGGTTCTTTGCGGAGCGGCGGGTCACGACGCACTTCGTGGATCTCACGGTGCGGGCGGCCTCGCCGGGGGAGCTCAAGCGGTTCGTGCAGCGGTTCGGAATCGAGGCCCTGCTCGACCGCGACGGCCGCAGGTTCGCCGACCTTGGCCTGCGGGCGGCGCGGTATTCCGACGAGCGCTGGCTGGATCGGCTGGCGCAGGAACCCCTGCTGCTGCGGATGCCGCTGGTGCGCTGGGGAACGAAGCTGACGATCGGGGACGCGGAGCAGGAGTGGCGGGGGTGGCTGGCCGAAGCGGTGGGATGACTGGATAGAGCGGGATGAGCACCAGGTGCCCCATCCCGCTCCATCCCGCCCATCCCGTCTATCCCATCTGTATCATTGCACGGCGTTGATCATCCCGAAGATCGGGAGATACATGGCTACGATCATGCCGCCCACGATGACGCCGAGCACGACGATCATGATGGGCTCCATGAGGGAGAGCAGCGCGCCGACCGCCGCGTCCACTTCGTCGTCGTAGAAGTCGGCGATCTTGGTGAGCATCTCGTCGAGGCCGCCGGTGGCTTCGCCGACGGCGATCATCGACGTCACCATGGGCGGGAACACGCCCGACTTGGCCAGCGGCTGGGCGATGGTCTCGCCGCCCGCGATCGACCCGCGCGACTCCATCACGGCGTCGTGGATGACGCGGTTGCCGGCGGTGCGCGCCGTGATCTCGAGCCCGTCGAGGATGGCGACGCCGGACGAGATCAGCGTGCCGAGGGTGCGGGTGAAGCGGGAGACCGCCGACTTGCGGAGCAGGTCGCCGAGCACCGGCGCGTTCAGGAGGGCCTTGTCGATGACGAGCTTCCCGCCCTCCGTGGCGTAGTAGCGCCGGATCAGGAAGGCGATGGCGACACCGCCCAGGATGAGGAGCCACCAGAAGCCCTGCAGGAAGTCGCTCATCCAGATCACGATCTTGGTGGGGAGCGGCAGCTCCATGTTGACCGACGCGAACATCGACTGGAAGGTCGGGATCACGAACACCAGCAGCACCACGACCGCGATGATGGCCACCGAGAAGATGACGGCCGGGTAGATCATCGCGCCCTTCACCTTGCGGACGATGGCGTCGTTCTTCTCGAGGAACACCGCGAGGCGGAGCAGGATGGTGTCGAGAATACCGCCCGCCTCGCCGGCCGCCACCATGTTCACGTAGAGCGGCGTGAACGCCTTGGGGTGCTTGGACAGCGCGTCCGCCAGCGTGTGGCCGCTCTCGACGTCATACACGACCTGCTTCGTCACCTCGGCCAGCGCCTTGTTGTCGGTCTGCTGCGCGAGGATGTCCAGCGCCTGCACCAGCGGCAGGCCGCTGTTGATCATCGTGGCGAACTGCCGCGTGAAGATCACGATGTCCCGGGTGGGCACGCTCCCGCCGCGCTTGGCCCGCTTGGCCTCGCGCAGCCGGACGAGCACCATCCGGTTCTTGCGCAGGTTGGCCACCACCTCGTCCCGCGAGGCGGCATCCATCGTCCCGGTGGTTTCCTGGCCTTGCGCGTTACGCGCCGTGTACTCGAACGTCGCCATTGCGGTTCTCCGTCGTGCCTAGCGTCGACCGGCCGCGCCCCGCGTCGGAGCTTCCTCGCCGGGGACCGGTTCCCCCACCATCCGGAGGAACTCGTTCTGGTCGGAGGTGACGCGCAGGCACTCTTCGAGCGTCACGTCCCGGTTCATGTAGTGCGTGTACAGCGAATCCGCCAGCGTCTGCATGCCGTGCTTCTTGCCCGCCTGCATGGCCGAATAGATCTGGTGCACCTTGTCGTCCCGGATCAGCGCGCGGATGGCCGGCGTGGCGACCAGGATCTCGCACGCCATCACGCGGCCCTTGCCCGACGCCTTCGGGAGCAGCGTCTGGGTGCAGATGCCCTCGAGCACGAAGGCCAGCTGGGCGCGCACCTGCGACTGCTGGTGCGCCGGGAACACGTCGATGATGCGGTTGATCGACTCGGCCGCGGAGTTCGTGTGAAGCGTCGCGAACGCCAGGTGGCCGGTTTCCGCGATCGTCAGCGCCGCGGAAATCGTCTCGAGATCGCGCATCTCGCCCACCAGCACGACATCCGGGTCCTGCCGCAGCGCGTACTTGAGCGCCGCCGCGAACGAGTGAGTGTCGGTGCCGATCTCCCGCTGGTTCACGATGCAGCCCTGGTGCCGGTGGATGAACTCGATCGGGTCCTCCACCGTGATGATGTGACCCTTCCACTCGCGGTTGACCTTGTCCACCATGGCCGCGAGGGTCGTGGACTTGCCCGACCCCGTCGGCCCGGTCACCAGCACGAGCCCGCGCGGCTTTTCGGCGAGCTTGGCGAGCACCGGCGGCAGGTTCAACTCCTCGAACGTCTTGACCGAGAAGGGAATCTGCCGCACCACCATGGACACGCAGCCGCGCTGCTTGAAGCAGTTGCCGCGGAAGCGCGCCAGGTTCTGGATGCCGAACGAGAAGTCCAGCTCGTCCTCGGTCTCGAACCGCTTCTTCTGGTTTTCCGTGAGCACGGAGTAGGCGACCTGCAGCGTGTCCTTGGGCGTCAGGACGTGTTCGCTGTTGGAGTTCGTGATCTCGCCGTCGATGCGCAGCTTGGGGCGCTCGCCGGCGGTGATGTGCAGGTCGGAAGCGTCCCGCTCGATCATTTCTTCGAGCAGCTGCCGCAGGTTCACGCCGGAGGCGGGTGCCTTCATGGCTGCGGGATTCGTCAT
This sequence comes from Gemmatimonadales bacterium, assembly GCA_036732805.1. Taxonomy (GTDB): domain Bacteria; phylum Gemmatimonadota; class Gemmatimonadetes; order Gemmatimonadales; family GWC2-71-9; genus JAOTWJ01. Next base: position 8,030 of record DAINBS010000026.1, read on the forward strand.
GCGTTCACCCTGCCGTCTCCTTCACAACCTCTTCGAGTGTGGTGGTGCCCTTCTTGATCTTCACGATGCCGTCCATGCGGAGCGTGAGCATGCCGTCCTGGACGGCCTGCTCCGTCATCTCCGCCGTGGACGCGCCGCGCAGCACCATGCGGCGCAGCTCCGGCGACATGGCCATGACTTCGTAGAGCCCGGCGCGCCCCTTGTAGCCGGTGCCGTTGCAGGTGTCGCAGCCCGTCCCCTTGAAGAACTGCATGCTGCGCAGCTCCTCGGGCGACATGGCCAGCGCGTGGAGCTCCTCCGGCGCGTACTGGTGCGGGGCCTTGCACTGCGAGCAGATGCGCCGCACGAGCCGCTGCGCCACGATCAGGTTCACGGCGCTCGCCACGTTGAACGGCTCGATGCCCATGTCGATCATGCGCGTGATGGTCGACGGCGCGTCGTTCGTGTGCAGGGTCGAGAGCACGAGGTGCCCCGTGAGCGAGGCCTTGATCGCGATGCTGCCTGTCTCGATGTCGCGGATCTCGCCCACCATGATGATGTTCGGGTCCTGGCGCAGGAACGCCCTGAGCGCCGCCGCGAACGTCATCCCGACCTCGTTGCGCACCAGCACCTGGTTGATCCCATGGAGGTTGTACTCCACCGGATCCTCCGCGGTCATGATGTTGACCTCGATCGTGTTGATGCGCTGCAACGCCGAATACAGCGTCGTCGTCTTGCCCGAGCCCGTGGGGCCGGTGACCAGCACCATGCCGTACGGGTTCAGGATGCTCCGCATCAGGTCCTTCTCGGCCTGCGGCTCGAACCCGAACTTCGTGAGGTCGAGCGTGAGATTCCCCTTGTCGAGAATCCGCAGCACGATCTTCTCGCCGTAGATGACCGGGAGCGTGGACACGCGGAAGTCGATCACCCGCTTGCCCATCTTGAGCTTGATGCGCCCGTCCTGCGGCACCCGCCGCTCGGCGATGTTCAGGTTGGACATGATCTTGACGCGGCTGGTCAGCGCGGCCTTGAGCTTGACCGGCGGTTTCATGACCTCCTGCAGCGCCCCGTCGATCCGATAGCGGACCCGGATCTCGTGCTCGAACGGCTCGATGTGGATGTCGCTCGCCCCGCGCTTCACCGCGTCGGTGAGAATCCCGTTGATCAGCTTCACGACCGGCGCGTCGTCGCCCACCTGCGCCGGGGCCGGCGCGTCCTCGTCCTTCTCCTCGATGACCTCGAGATCCTCTTCCTCCTCGATGTCCTTGAGGAGGCTCTGCAGCTGCGCGTCCGTCTGCTCGTAGTAGCGCTCGATGGCCGTCCGGAGCGTGTACTCGCCGGCGATCACGGGAAAGACATCGTAGCGCGTGATGAACTTGAGATCGTCCACGACCGCGTGGTTCGTGGGATCGGCCAGCGCGACCGTGAGCGTCCGCCCCTCGCGCTTGAGCGGGAGCACCATGTGCTTCACCGCGACGTCGGTGGGCACCAGCTTGATGATCTTCGGGTCCACCTCGAAGCGCGACAGGTCGACCGCCGGCATCTTGTACTGCCGCGCGAGGGCCTTCGTGATCTCCAGCTCCTGCACGAACCCGAGCTTGACGAGGCAGTAGCCAAGGCGCATGCCGGTGTTCCGCTGCTCGAGCAGACCCTGGTCGAGCTGATCGCGCGTGATCAGCCCCTCATGGAGCAGGAGGTCACCGAGCCGAACCGTGCTTGCCGCCGCCGTGGCCATACCCACCCTGGGGTGAAGGAGAAGGGACGCGGCGCGCCCCGGGAGGCGCGGAGGGCATTCGAACTGCTAAAGTACCGGCGCCCTAAGGTGTGTCAAGGTATGCGGATACGCGTTGTGAGCCGCCTCACCAGCGCCGGACCGATTCCCGGAACCCGTTCGAGGTCCGCCGCGGACCGGAACGGCCCTCCCCGGGCCCGTTCCTCGACGATCGCGCGGGCGAGCGAGGGCCCGATGCCCGGCAACGCCTCGAGCTCGGCCGCCGTCGCACGGTTCACCGATACGCGCAGCGCGTCAACGCCAGGCGGGGCGGCCGGCCGCGCGCGGCCGCTGAAGGCCGTGGACCGTGCCAGGCGCTTCACGGTGGCGTCGCCAAGGCCGGGGACACGCGCCAGCCCCTCCAAGGAGCCGAACGCGCCGTGCGCCTCCCGGTCGGCCACGATCCGCGCCGCGAGCCCCGGGCCGATGCCCGGCAGACGCACCAGCTCCGCGGCGGACGCCCGGTCCACATCCACCACCTCGCCGGGATCGAGGGGACGCGCCAGTCGGGCCGCCGCGGCCGCTGCGCTGTCCCGGCTCGGTCCCCCATCGGCGCCGAACCGGTAGGCCACCGCGCCGGGCGCCGCCCCCGCATCGAGCACCAAGCGCACCCCCAGACCGAGCAGGGCGAGTCCGCCAAGCACGAGCGCAGCCCGGCGATCAGCGGAGGATGGCATGGAGCGAAGATTGCGGCGCGCGCCCGGGACACGTCACCGGAATCGCGCGGGAGGTGAGTGATTCGTTGCGGCGGGTCGCTGCGCGTTCTGCCCTTCCTGCCCTTTCTGCCCCCGCTGCCTCTCCTGCCCTCCTACTCCACCAGCGCCACCGCCACGTCGCCGACGATCTGCAGGCTCCGGGCGCTCACCTTGTCCGGCGTATCCGCCAGGGTGTGCCAAGGGGGGTAGTCGTAGTCGATCACGTCGATCGCGCGCACTCCGCGGTCCAGCAGCGGCACGTGGTCGTCCGTGAGGGTGTACCGTGGCGTCGGCTGGAACACGTCCCCGTAGCCCAGCGCTTCGGCGACCCCCCAGACCCGGGTCACCACTTCGGGCGCCCGGGCGAGCGAATAGCCTTCCTGGAAGATCTGCAGGTCCGCGTCGCCCACCATGTCGAACAGCACCGCGTACAGGGGGAAGTCCGCCTCCGCCAGCCCGGCGGCATAGTGGCGCGAGCCGAGCAGGACGTCCGGACCGATCCCGCCGTCGAGCGCGCTGAAGACGCCGTAGTCCTCCCCGTCCACGAACAGCAGGTCCACGCCCACCGAGGGAGGCGTTTCCGCCAGCACGTCCGCGACGCCGAGCAGCACCGCGACCCCCGAGCCGCCGTCGTTGGCCCCCGGCACGGGCATCTGCTGCTCTCCGAGGTTCGCGGACTGGTCCGCGCGGGGCCGCGTGTCCCAGTGCGCCAGCAGGAGCACCCGCTCGCGCGCCTCCGGCCGGAAGCGGCCGACGAAGTTGCGCAGGTGGAGGGTGTCGCCCTCCACCGTCACGTGCGTGAACGCCTGCACCTCGACCGAGTCCGCGGTGCGGGCGAGGTGGGCCTGAATCCAGTCGCCTGCCCGGCGGTGCGCCTCGGTGTTGGGCACCCGTGGACCGAAGGCGACCTGCTCCTCCACGTACCGCAGCGCGGCCTGGCCGTCGAACGGCGTGGCGCGGCCACCCGCCCCGCAGGCGGCCGCCACGACCGCGGCGCTCCATCCCAGTCGCTTCATCGGATCTGCCCCGATACGAAGAAGATCTCGGCAAACACCGCGAACACGGTCTGCGCGAACTCCCGCGACACGTGCCGCTGCGCAGTGACGAGGTAGCTGAAGCTCGCTCCGGCCCGCACCTGGGACGAGAAGCCCGTATCGAGCCGGACGTCGAGCGCCGAGCGGTAGCTGTTGGAGACGGGAATGCACTCGTCCGCGCCGGCCTGCAGGAGGCACACGGTCACGTCCGACACCACGTAGTTCAGCGTGGTGCGGATCTCGTTGGCCGAGCGGAGGAAGGACCGGGGCACGCGGAAGCCGAAGCTCACCGACCCGTTCCAGTCCGACTGGTCGCGCTTGGACGTGTTGCCGGACGTGGTCTGGTCCGACGTCGAGCGCCCGTGCTGCAGGGCGGTCACGATCCCGCCACCCCAGGTGAGGCTCAACGACGGCGCCAGGCTCTTGCCCACGGTGAGCGAGCGGCTGCCCTCGCCGCCGGCGAGGCCGGCCTGCACGTTCTCCGACCGGTTCTCCACGTAGCGCGCATTGGCGTTGACGATGGAGAGAACGCGCCGGAGCCCCGACCGCGGGCTCCACGTCCACGACACCGATCCCGAGGGCCATTCCCGCGCGCGCGAGACGACCTCCGTCTGCTCGTCCTGGCCGGACCGCAGGGCCCAGGTGAACCCCTCCTGGTCGCGGTAGTTGAACCGGACGAGCAGCCCGAGGGGAAACTGGACGCTTCCGCCGGCCGTCAGGGTCGAGAGGTCCGCCGCGCCCGTGGCCGGGATGCCGTTCTGGCCGCGGAAGCTCCCGAGTCTGCCGTACGCAAACTGGTACTTGAGCGAGGGGTCGAACCGCACGCGGTCGAACGACGAGCGCCGCTCGCGGAGGTACGACACGTCGAAGGGCTGGATGCCCTTGAAGACCTTCGCGAACAGGGTCGAGTCGCCGAACGCGCCGGCCGCGAGGCGGGCCAGCGAGATCGTGGCGCCGAACTCCGTGCGCTGGGAGTTGCCGATCGCTTCGGGGGCGCGGAACGCGCCGGCCGTGTCGCCCAGCTCCCGCACGGGCACCCGCTGGTTCGGGTCCCTGGTGAACGTGAAGCCGCTCGCGAAGATGACCCGGGGGCGCAGCCAGCTGGCGAGGGTGGGCGCCAGGTTGATGCCGGTGTTCAGCGTCCGCTGACGTTCGAAGCCCACGCCCAGGCCGAGGAACTCCTGCCGGTTCCGCTGCAGCAGGCGGCCCACCGCGGTCGAGTCGCCATAGTCCTGGATGTCGCGAGTGGTGGTGAGGTCCGCCCGGAGCGAAAACGTCTGGAACGGCCGCAGGTCGATCCCGGCGTTCCCGCGGAGCGTGTGAATCAGACCGTCGAGCGGCCGCAGGGCGGAGTCCGACGGCAGCGCCACCGGCACCCGGTACGCGAAGCGGGACGAGCGGTTGTTCGTATAGGTGAGGCCGCCGCGCAGCGCCGCGGGATTGACGCGCAGCCGGGCCCCGCGCAGCGCGCGGGCGAAATCGCTGCGCCGGATGAAGCCGGGCAGGTGGTCCACCAGATCCACCAGGAACCCCGGCGCGCCCTTGATCGTGAGGGGCTGCGGCACGTTGTGGTAGTCCATCCGGCCTTGCCGGTTCACGGTTTCCTGCTCGCTCAGCTCGGTCGTCCCGTTCCCGGTGAACAGGCCGGCCTGCATCGAGACTGGATCGAGCAACGCGCGCTCGAGGAACGACGAGCCCTTGGACGTCTTGCGATACCCCAGCGTGAGCGACAGCGACCGGCTGCGCGGGAGCCGGAGACCGGGAACGGCCTCGGCCAGCACGTCGCTCCGGTTGAGGTAGAGCGGGTCGGACGAGGTGCGCGTGAACTGGAAGCCGAAGGGAATGCTGAAGCCCGAACTGCCGAGGAACTTCTCGAGCCGCAGGGTGCCCCCCAGGCGCATGGCCCCGTCCGTGGCGAACGTCTGCGACTCCGACAGCTGCTGGAACCGGGCGTCCCGGGACTGGTAGCCGAACGTGAAGTCTCCGACGTCGGCCGCCTGCAGCCGGACGTCGACCGCCCCGGCCACCCCCATGTCGTCCACCACGTCATCGAGCCGGATGTCGTCCACCCACAGCTCCGCCTGCTCGACGAACACGGTCTGCTGCGTGCGGTAGATGCCGACGGCGAGCTCGGAGACGCGGGCGAGGTTGGGCGGGGCCACCCCCGGATTGCGCACCTGGACCATGTAGGGCCCGTCGCAGGCCACGTACGCCGTCGAGTCGCCGCCGCAGGTCTCGGCGCCGGACGGCGGCTCGCCGCTGAGCCACGCCGACTCGACCTCCGCACGCAGGCTCAGCCACCGGCGCAGATCGATCACGACTTCCGGGAGCCAGTCCACGCTGCGGATGGGCGTCCGGTAGAGATAGAAGTTGTGCTCGTCGCGGCCCGCCTTGAAGAGGAACTCGAGGTCGCCGTCCTCCCACCCCGGTCCGCGGCCACGTGCCCAGATGCGGAGCGTCCCGTACCGCAGAAAGTTCTTGTCGGCTTCGTCGGTGAACCGGATGAAGGCCTCCGCCCGCTCGCCCGGGCGGAGGTCCCGCGCCAGCAGCCGCAGCGACTTCTCGTTGATCTGCACCGACGCGAACTCGAGGCCGGCCCCCTGGTTCGCGGCCTCGTCCGTGACGCCCGGAGGCGACGTGTACCCCAGGTCGCGGTTCTCCGTGGACACCGTGGAGACGATCACCTCACCGCGCGGCTCGCCCTCGGCGCCGCCGATCCCGGCGATGGGGGTGGCGGCGCGCTTGAGCCACGGGGCCCCCTCGAGCCGCATCCGGGCGAGCGCGAAGAACACCTCCCGCTCCTCCGGCCCGCGGTCCGGCGCCACCACGGTCACCCGGAACGACTCGATCTGCCGGAGACTGGGCGCGCCGATCTGGAGCGTGTCCTCGCGGAACGGGATGCGGTACAGCCGCCACGTGAGGTTGCGGCCCTGCCCGTCCAGCAGCGTGTTGCCGTTCCGGACGAAATAGCGCTCGTCGCCCAGCGCATAGACGTAGCGGACCAGATCCTCCTGCACGGTGCCCACCGTGGCGTCGAGCCGCCCGTCGCCGTCCAGGTCTTCGCCGTCCGGGAACCCGTTGCGGCGGGTGCAGCGGGCCCCGAGGTCGCCCAGCGGATACACCGGGATGCCGCCGCCGGGGAGGTTCTCGCAGAGCGGGAAGTCGGTGAGCGTCTCTCCCGTAGCGACGTTCGTCACGCTGGGGAGCAAGTCGCCCAGGACCCCGAGGTCGGCGATCGCGGCGTTGAACACGTTCGTGAGCGTGTCGCGCTCCGTGTCGAGCCGGCCCTGGCCGATGAACTGGAAGCCCGAGAACACGGTGTCCGCGCCCACCACCTGGACGGAGTCGGGACCGAACGCCACCGCGTCCTCGAACACGGTCCCGAAGTCGAACACCAGCTGGACGCCCGCGTCCTTTGCCCGGCGCTCGGCATCCTCCAGCACCCAGAACTCCAGGAATTCGACGCGGGAGAAGTCGACTCCCAGGCCGCTGCCGCCCAGCGGCTGCGTGAGGCTGCGCCAGCGGGGTCCCGGCGTGTGCGGGCGGTACCACCGCGCCACCCCGGTGAGCGGGTCGGGGGCTCCGCCCACGGTGTCCGGCTTCAGCGTGAGCCAGAGGACCGACTCGATCTCCCGGGCGGTCCCTTTCAGGATGATCGTCGAGTCGATGTCGCGCGGACTGAACTGCAGGGCCTCGCTGCCGATCTGGATCGAGTTCTGCCACACGAGCGGCACGGCGTCGGCATCCCCGAAGCCGCCGAGCGCGTCGAGATAGGGCGACGACAAGCCCCGGCCCGAGGAGGGCCGGCTCCCCCACTGCCACTGCGTCTCGATGAGGGAGAGGCCGCGGAACGCGCCGCCCTCGAATTCCTCGAGGTACGCCTGCCCCGCCCGGTTGGGGTTGGGGCGGGACGTCGCGATCTCCCCGCTGATCGTGAGGTTGGAGGGAACCGTCGTGGAGATGAGCGGCAGCTTGTCGAGCGCCCGGGTGAGCGCGTCCGCCCGGAACCCGAACTCCGCGCTCAGGCCGCTCAGCAGGTTCGCCCTGGGCTCGAAACCGAGCTGCGGCCGGGTGAGCAGGCTGCTCTCCCGCTGCGACAGCACGATGGCGTTCACGCGGCCGCGGGACCCGAAGCTGTAGGTGGTGCTGAACCCGAGCAGGCTGTTGGGGGCCACGTCGAACGCCTGATTCTCCTCGAACTGGGCGCGCACCTGCGTCGGGCCGCGGAACAGCGAGTCCGGGTTCAGGAACGACACCACCCCGACGGAATAGTCGATTGTGTAGTGGCGTCCGCGGGTGAGCTGGGTGCTCCCGAGGAACAGCCGCTCGGTGCCCTCGCGGATCTGGAGCGCGCCCAGGGGCAGGGACCCACGGTCGCCACCGCCCGCCGCCTCATAGTGCAGGCGCAGGCGGAACCGCGGGGGCGGCCCCTGGGTGGACAGGAGGTAGGTGGGTGTCCGGTACAGCGAGTCATTCCGTTCGTCGGGCTGGAGGCGCACGGAGTCGGCGAACGGCCGGAGGTGCGGGAAGACGAGGAACAGGTCGCGGATCGGCGCGCCGCCGTTGGGATCCCGGATGCGGGGGAATACCCGGTTGTACTCGTCCACCAGCGACTGGTCGTTGGGCAGCGCGATCTCGAGCCGGGACAGGTAGGTCCCCTGCCCGTTGAGCGGCTGCTCGGACTCGTTCACGACCAGGGTCACGCCCAACGTGGAGCGGTCCACGTCCCCGCCGCCCAGGCGGTAGACGCTGCGAACCTCGTGGTGGAAGGTGGGGACGTCGGGCCCCTTGCGGGGCTCGTAGATCAGCCGGAGGGTGTCCAGCCCGCGGTTGACGGCGGGGAACGTGCCCACGGTGTCGCCACTCGCGGTGACGTACGAGACCGCGAGGAAGTCCAGGTCGCGCACCTGGCTGGCCAGCGCAAACCAGAGGCCCGAGGGGTCGAGGAAGTAGTCGCGGCCCTCGACCAGCAGCTCCCACGGGAACGGGCCGACCCGCTGCGGGCTGTCATCGCGGTCGGCGATGGCCAGGATCCCGCCCAGGTTGGGGTTGGTGGCACCCTGCGCGGACTGCGCCCGCAGGCGGTACACCCGGAGCGCCGTCGGGCGCTGGGGCGCGGGCACGAGGTCGGCGGCCACCCCGAGCAGGTCCACGTCCGGATAGCCCGGCAACAGCTGCGGATTGACCGTGAAGAAGAAGCGCCCGCTCTCGTAGTCGAGGTCGCGCAGCTCCCGGTCCACCGGCAGGGTGGTGGTCTCCCCCACGGTGTACACCTTGGACCGCAGCTGCGAGCCCTTCTGCTGCGCCTGGATGCCGCGCAGCTCGAACGCGCCCAGCTGTCCCTCCGCCTGGATGCCGAACGAGTTCGCGGGAATCGAGGCCGTGATGAACCGCGACGCGGGCGCGTTGAACCCGACGTTCCCCACTTCCACCCGCTGGAGGATCTCGTCCTCGAGTCCCTGGTAGTAGACGTTGATGTTGTTGTTGGCGCTGAACTCGCGCTCGCTGTCGTAGTCCACGTTGATGTGGACGCGGTCGCCCACGATCCCCCCGGCCCGCACGTTGAACTGCGCGTCGAGGGCCGGGGTGGGGAAGCCGGACTCACAGCCCGAGACGGGGTTGGCC
>DAINBS010000027.1:0-16991 GCA_036732805.1 Gemmatimonadales bacterium
GGTCCCGAACGTGAGCCGCGCCCCGGCGTCCAGCAGGCTCCGGAACGGGTAGGTCGTCTTGATGCGCTCGGGACCGATGCGCTTCTCCGCCCAGCGGCCATCGTCGATCGCGTGATACGGCTGCATGGCCGGGACGACCCCGTCGCGCGCGAACCGCGCGATGGCCCCGCGGGTCAGGTGCTGGGCGTGCTCGATCCGGAACCGCTGGTCCGCCCGCCCGTTCCGCGCGCGCGCCTCGGCGTACACGTCGAGCAGCCAGTCGTTGGCCCGGTCGCCAATGGCGTGCACCATCACGTGCAGTCCGGCCGAGTCGGCCGACAGGATCTGCGCGCGGAGCGCCCCCGTGTCGGTCACCATCAGGCCCGAGGTCTCGGGCGCATCGGCGTAGGGCTCATAGAACCACGCGGTGGTGGAGCCGAGCGACCCGTCCACGAACCCCTTCACGGCGCCCCACGCGAGGCGCCGGTCCCCGCGTCCGTGGCGGCCCACGTACTCGGCCAGCCGCTCCCAGGTGGCGATGGGGACCGCCGCGTACACCCGGATCGGAAGCCGCCCCGCCCGCGCCGCGCGCCGGTACGTCTCGAGGCCGTCCCACGATCCCATGTCGGTGACGTGCGTGACGCCGCGGGACACTGCGTGGCGCACCGCTGCATCGAGGGCCCGGTCCAGCTCCAGCTCGGTCCGACCTGGAAGCGCGCGGGCCACGAGCCCCATCGCCTCGTCCTTGAGGATCCCGGTGGGCTCGCCGTCCGGCCCGCGCACGATCGTCCCGCCCGGGGGATCGGCGGTCTCGCGGGTGACCCCGGCAAGCTCGAGGGCACGTGAGTTCGCCAGCCCCATGTGCCCGTCCAGCCGGGAAACGAACACGGGGGCCGTGGGCGTCACCGAGTCGATCCAGTCGCGGCGGGGCAGCTCTCCGCCCCACAGCTCATGATCCCAGGTGCCGCCGGTCACCCACGCGTCGGGCGCCCGCTTCGCGTGCTCCGCGATCCGGCGGATGAAGTCGGCGGGCGTCGCGGCATCGCGCAGCTGGACGCTCGCGAGCTCGAAGCCGCCGTCGATGAAGTGCGTGTGGTTGTCCATGAAGCCCGGAACGACGAAGCGCCCTCCGAGCGCAACGCGCTCGGTCCCGTTCCCCGCGAGCCGCTCGACCGCCGCGTCGTCGCCCACCGCGATGATCCGCCCGTCCCGGATGGCGACGGCCGTCGCCTCGGCCCCGGTCCCCGTCCAGACCGAGCCACCCGTGAGGACGACCTCCGCCGGACCCGCACATCCAACCGCCCCGAGCAGCGTCATGATGATCGATTCCCGTCGCATGGCCCACCTCGTTGTCGCTGCGAAAGATGGCCGCGCGTACCGTCGGATGCCACGTAAGGCACTGCGGGGGTGCGCTCCCGCGGTACCGCCTGTTTGGCGCACCACGCCGATCTGGCGTTACGTCAGTGAGATAGTGAGCACTCACTCATGCCAAAGAGTGTTGCGGTGGCACACCACAACAGCGTTTCCGAGTTCCATCCCGGTGTATTCGACCTTGATGTAACGCGCTCGTATGTAACGACTTGCGCCAGTACGACTACCCCACGAACAGAGGTTGCCATAACTTTTTTCCATGCCGCTGAAGCCCGTCTACGGCCATGAGGCCCTCAGGGCCCGGCTCGCCTCCGCCCTCCTCGGCGGGCGCTTGCCGCAGGTTCTGCTGTTCACCGGTCCCGTGGGATCGGGAAAGCAGCGCTTGGCGCTGTGGCTGGGTCAGGCGGCCATGTGTGAGGACCTCTCCCCTGCGGGACCCTGCGGCCGGTGCGCCGAGTGCCGCCTCTGCCTGGAGCTGGTCCACCCCGATCTGCACTGGTTCGTTCCGGTGGCGCGGGGCAAGGCCAGCGATCCCGCCAAGTTGTTGGAGGACGTCAAGATCGCCATCGCCGAGGCGGTGGCCGAGCGACGGGAACAGGGGCTGTGGGAGCCGCCGGACGGCACTACGGGCCACTGGCTTGCCGCCGTCCGCCTGCTGCAGCGCGTCGCATCCGTCACCCCGTTCCGGGCCGGCCGCAAGGTACTGATCCTGGGCGACGCGGAACGGCTCGTGGTGCAGGAGGCCAACCTCGAGGCGGCCAACGCGCTCCTCAAGGTGCTCGAGGAGCCTCCCGCGGACACGACGATCGTCCTGACGGCGTCGGAAGCCCAGGCACTGCTCCCGACCATCCGGTCCCGGACCGTGCCGGTACGCGTTGGGCGACTGCCGGATGCCACGGTCAAGGCGTTCCTCACGCAGGAGCTCGACAGCCAGCTGACGGGCGCCTCGCTGGAGCACCTGGTGGCCCAGGCGGACGGGCGGATCGGCCTCACGCTGCCGCGGGTCGGCGACGGCCGGGCCATCGAACGGGCCCGGGCGGTGCTCGGTGCCGCGCAGGGTGGGGCCGTGCAGTGGGCCACCCTCGCCCTCGGTCAGCCGCCCTGGGGCGCCCGTGGCGATTTCGCGGGCACCCTGGACGCGCTGGCCGTGGAGCTGCGCGCCCTGCTGATCCGGGCGGCACACGCGGGCGACCGCGACACGCTCGGGCGGCGTCTGGCCGCCCTGGATCGGGTCCACGCGGTGCAGCAGACCGTGGGCACGAACGTGAACCCTCAGCTCGCCCTGGCCGAGCTGGCGCAGGCGCTGGAGCGCGTCGCATGACGCTCTCGCACCTGGACGCCGACGGGCGTGCGCGGATGGTGGACGTGGGGGACAAGCCTGAGACCGACCGGCGCGCGGTCGCATTGGGCACCATCACCATGACCGCGGCCGCATTCGCCACCCTCCGCGAGGAGGGCGGCCCCAAGGGGGACGTGCTGGGAACCGCCGAGCTGGCCGGGGTGATGGCCGCCAAGCGGACGGCCGACCTGATCCCCCTGTGCCATCCGCTGCGCCTCGATCAGGTGGAGGTGCACGCGGCCCTGGACGCCGGCCTGCCCGGCGTGCGCGTCGAGGCACGGGTCCGGTCCGCGGGACGGACCGGGGTGGAGATGGAAGCGCTCACCGCGGTCGCGGTGGCGCTGTTGACGGTCTACGACATGGTCAAGGCAACCGGCCACGACCTGCGGATCGGCGACATCGCGCTGCTCGAAAAGAGCGGCGGCCGCAGCGGAGACTGGAGGCGAGGTCCATGACGACTGACGAACATCGCTTTCCCCTGCACGCCACGCAGCGGCTCATGCTGCGCGGCCTCGGATTGCTCGTATTCCTCGCGGCGGTGGGCGGAGCATTGAGCCTCCTGCCCCCGGGCGCGGCGGCCACGCGTGACACGGGCTTGTACACCGGCATCGTGGGCGACCTGGGTGAGCTGCGGGCGGCGCTGGACGCCGAGCAGAGCGAGGCCGAGCTGCAGCGGCTGCGGGCCGAGCGCGCGGAGGCCATCCTCCGCCTTTCGAAGGATCACCCCGTCTCGGTCGAGCTGGCCGAGATCATCTACGACGAAGCCCTGCGCGCGGGCATCGAGCCCGGACTCGCGTTCGAGATCGTCCGGATCGAGAGCCGGTTCGACCCCCGGGCCGTGAGCTCGGTGGGCGCCATCGGACTCGCCCAGGTCATGCCCCGCACCGCCGCGCTGTTCGACTCCACGCTCACGCGGGACGACCTGTTCGAGCCCACCACCAACCTGCGGATCGGATTCAGGTTCTTCCGGGATCTCCTGGAGCGCTACGACTACGACCTGCGGCTCGCGCTGCTGGCTTATAACCGCGGCCCCGCGCGCGTTGGCGACCTCATGGCGCGTGGCGAGGATCCCGGAAACGGCTATGACAGCCGCGTCCTGCTGAATTACGGAGCCCCGAAAGGCCCGACGCCGCCGTAGCGGCGTTCAGGGCGCCTGGAGGCGGAGCCGCTGGCCAACCCGCAGCAGGCTGTCGCTCAGGTCGTTCCAGTCCCTGAGCTGCGTGACCTGCACCCCGTAGCGCCGCGAGATGGTCCAGAGAGAGTCCCCCGAGCGTACCGTGTAGTACGTGGGCGGGGTGGCGACGCGCGCCGCGATCTCCGTGCGGCGGGCCGGCGCCGCTCCGCGCTGGGCGCCGGGGCTCAACGGCACCAGCAGCTCCTGCCCCACTCGCAGGGACTTCGCCCTGGCGCGGGGGTTGGCCGCCTGGAGCACGGTGGTGCTGATGCGGTAGCGCTGCGCGATCCCGGAGAGGGTCTCGCCCTTCGCCACGCGATGCGTGAGGAACGTGACGCGCTCGTTGGCCGGCAGGTCGGCCCAGCGCCGCGCCACCGTGGGCCCGGTGCCCGCCGGGACCCGCACCACGACGCCCCGCTCCGGCGGCGTCACGCCGCGCACGAAGTGCGGATTCAGCTCGACCAGGGCGGCCATCGTCGTGTCCGCCAGCCGCGCCACGACGTCGAGCCCGGTGGCGGCCGTCACGAGCACCTCGTCGAAGCGCAGGGGCTCGAGGCGCGGCACGCCGTCGAACCCGTAGCGGGCGGGGTCCTTCGCGATGAGGGCGGCCGCAATCAGTTTGGGGACGTAGTCGCGCGTCTCCAGCCGCAGGTACCGGTGGTCGGACAGCGCGAAGAAGCTCGAATCGCCGTTCTCGCTCGCCGCCGCCGGGAGGCGGCGCAGCCCACGCGTCACTCGCCCCTCCCCGGCGTTGTAAGCGGCGGCCGCCAGATACCACGATCCGAAGGTCTCGTTCAGATCCGCGAGGTGGCGCGCGGCCGCCTCCGTAGCCAGGAACGGGTCCCGGCGCTCGTCCAGCCACACGTCCTGTGAGAGGCCGTACGTCCGCCCCGTCCCCGCGATGAACTGCCACATCCCGACGGCGCGCGCCCGCGACGTGGCGGTGTTGGAGTACCCGCTCTCGATCATCGCGAGGTAGACGAAGTCGTCCGGCACGCCGTAGCGGGCGAGCTGGGCGCGGATCATCCCCTCGTATCGCGGCAGCCGCGCCAGCCAGATGCCGAACCGGTCGCGCGCGGGGCCCCGGAAGAAGTCGATGTAGTACTGCACCCGCGCGTGGTTCGCGAACGACTCGGTGTCGAGCCGGTCCGTGGCCACCGAGCCGGCGGGGCCGCCAGCTCCGTCCGCGAACAGCAGCGCCGACTCGCCCGCGATCTCCCCGGGGCTCGCCGGCTCCGCCTGGCCGCGCACGCGGCCGGCCCGGCGGTCCAGGCTGGCGAACTCGAGATCCGCCAGCGCTTCGAGCACCACCTGGTCGGCGGCCGAGTCTTCCACCACGCCGGCCGGCATTGCCGCCTCGACCGCGGGAGCGGGCTGCGGGGCGTTGGCCGAGGGCGCGGGCCCGGACTCCGGGAGCGGCGACATCACCGGCGCGGGCCGCGCACACGCCCCTGCCGCGGCCGCGACCAGGGCCGCGCATGCCGTTCGGAGGGCGGTCACCGGGGATCTCGCGCGAAGATGTTCCCCATCACCCGGTTGGTGGCGTTGAGGATCGCGAGCGCGGCCCCCCGGGTGTGATCCTGTTCCGCGAGGAAGGAGCCCACGAGACGGCGGCTCTCGCCGCTCTCCCGCAGGGCCACCGAGACGATCAGGACGATCGTGTCGAACGCCCGGACGGCCTTGACCCCGAGCAGCTCGAAGGCGATCGCGTCGCCCGAGGCCTTTTCGATGGCGCGCAGCGTGGCCTCGGCGGCGCAGCGCATTTCACCGGCATCCGAGGCGAGGCCTTCGGACACCCCCACCCACCGGTCCAGCGGGCCCATGCCGAGCGTCACTTCGGCGCGGCAATGGCCGTTCGCCTCTTTCCGGAAGGCGAAGTCGAGGAAGCGCAGCCGCTCCCGGCGCTGGAAATCGGAGGCCATCACCGGTCAGTCCACCGAGTCGAAGTGCACTTCGAGCTGCCCGGTTGCCACTTCCTCGGGCGTGCGGATGAGGTCCGCGTCGAGCCGGGGCCTCCCCTGGTCGTCGACGACCACGCCGAGGAAGAGCGCCTGCCCGTCATCCAGGACGATCCGCAGCTGTCGGCAATCCGAGCGCAGCACGATGTCCGCGATCTGGCGGTCGCGGAGGTGCGACACGGCGTCGGTAATGCGACGCAGGTCCAGGACCGAAGCCAGCGACACGTTCGTCTCCGGGGAAGGATGGACGCGTCTACGACAGGTGCCGGCGCAGGACCTCGTGGAGATCCGCGTCGGAGAGCCTCTCGGCCTGCAGGAACAGCGACGACTTGGAGGCTGACTCCAGAGGGAACGACGCCCAGAACGGCCGGCGCCCGTCCCCTTCCTTGGGACGGAAGGCGAGCACCAGCTGCCACGTCGCCTGGTTGGCGCGCCGTTCGGCGGCGGGTAGGACGTGCCACGTCTCTCCCTCTCGAGACAGGATTCTCCAAGCCATCAGCCAGCTCCAGCGCAGCGCGTTTGACGGGGACAGGCTGCCAAAGATGTCCCCAGCCCCCGGAACCGGTCAAGTCGCGCGGCCGCTGGTCTCAGGGACAAATGTCGGGCCCGGGCGACCGGAGCGGCGTGACCCGCGTCACGCACCGCCCCCGGGGCCGCCGCCGCGCGCTCCGGAGCGCTTCAGCGCGCGGGTTCGGCGGCCGCGGCCTCGTTCAGGGTCCAGTCGTACGGGAGGTACTCGACGCGGACCCGGCCGGGGTGCAGCGTCTCGGCGTCGGCGGGCGCCGCATAGCGCTGCAGGAAGGTGACGACGCCGCCCGTTCCCCCGAAATCCTCCTTGTACCAGTCGAGCAGCTTGTTCACGCGCAGGATGGGGCGGTCGCTGCGGACCAGCACATAGTGGCGCGGATCGGCCACAAAGCGGCGCACCGCCTCGTCCAGCTGCTCCGCGATCCGGTGGCCCCGGTAGGCCTCCGGCGCGAGCGACGGACACGACCTCGACGCGCGATGGAGCGCGAAGTGCACCCGGGGCTCTCCCAGCGGCCGCAGAATCCCGTGCTCGATGCCGCTCAGCGAACGATCCCGCTGCGCGACCCGGCAGAATTGCCGGGTCCAGGGGTCGGGTATCTGGCGGACGGAGTTCTCGGGAACGCCCGCCATCTGCGGCCGCCGGGCCTCGCTCGCCGGCCGCGGCTCGATCGGGTAGTGGTCGATCACCAGCAGGAGGACGCAGGCGTTGAAGGCGTTGATCCAGAAGGCAAGCCGCTCGTCGCGCGACAGCAGGTCGAGGTCGGTAGGGCTCGTCCGGGCCAGCTGCTCGAGGTACAGGTCCAGGTCCAGCCGCCGCTGGGCGAGGCCGGCGTAGTCCACGAGGTCGCCGTGCACGAACGCGCCGAGCACGCGGTCGAACACCCCCGGGTCCGGCAGGGTCTGCCCCTGCGCCACCCGTGCCGCGACCCCCAGCACCACGATCAGGAACCCGATGCGCACCACGGCCATGTGCTACCCTTCGAGTGAGTTGCGTGATCCCGCGCCACCAGCCGTCGGGCGGGCCTGAGCCGCGACGGATGGGGTCGCCTTGTCACGATTTGAAACTTCGGGCGCCACCCTGTCGTCCGGACGACGGAGGGAGGACTACCATGCTCGACCTGCTCTTTGCCGCGGGAACCGGCGCCGCGACCCTGTTGGGGTACCTCAAGTCCCGCCAATTCGTGCGGGACCGCCTCCGGTTCGTCGATGCCGCCCACAAACCCACCACCCCGCTCATCGCCGGGATCGGAGCGGCGCTCGTCGCGGCCCCGGTCGTCTGGCTCCTGCCCGTCGTCGGGGCCCCCGCGGCGGTGATCTTCGGCATCGGCGTGGGGTGGGGCGTCCACTCCGGCTCCCGCGACTCGAGGCGGCTCCCCGGCGGCTAGCCTTCCGCCTCCGTGCGGCCCCTGCGGGCGTACCCCACGAGCACCGTGATGTTGTCGCTCCCGCCTCCGGCCAGGGCGTCATCCACGAGGTCGCGGCAGGTCTGCTCCGCCGACACCAGGTTCTGGAGGCGGGCGTGGATGGCGTCTTCGGACACGTGCTTCGTGAGCCCGTCGGAACAGGCCAGCAGGATGTCGCCCCAGCGGGCCGTGATGACCGTGGAGACCGGCATGATGTCGCTGCCGCCGACGGCGCTCGTGAGCACGTGCGCGAGCCGGGAGGTCTCCGCCTGCTCCCGTGTGATCAGCCCCTCCTGGATCATCCGCTCGGCCATCGTCTGGTCCCTGGTGAGGCGATAGAACTTGTCCTTGCGGAGCATGTAGCAGCGCGAGTCCCCCACCTGGAGGATGTAGAGCCGCGGCCAGACGGCCATGACCAGCGTCATGGTCGTGGCGCTGTGCTGACCCCGCTGCGCGGCGTCCTCCTGCACGCGGCGATGGGCGGCCAGCACCCCCTCCTGCAGGGCGCCGAGAAACGACTCCTCCGCGGCGGGATCATGCGTGTAGTAGCAGTTGAGGGAGCTGGTGACGTAGCTCGTCACTTCGGCCACCGCCACGCGGGAGGCCTCCTCGCCGCCGGAGAGCCCGCCCACGCCGTCGGCCACGACCCCGAGAAAGGCCAGGCGCTCGCTGCGGGCCGGCAGGTCCGGGCTCTCGGGAAGACTCGTGGCGTGGATCTGCACGGTCTTGTGCAGGGAGCAGATCAGGAAGTGGTCCTGATTGACGGGGCGGGCCTTCCCGACGTGCGTGAGCCCGAAGACATCGATCTCCTCATCCCGCGGACGCGTCCCCGGGATGTGCAGCTCCCCCTCGAGACTGACGGTGGTGGTGCGGGCAGGCATAGTCCCTCACGACGGGCACGGGTCGTGGCGATCGCGCGGCTGGACGGCCCACCAACGTACACCCCGCACGGACCGCTCACCACTACCGTGTCCCGGAGGCCGGCTGCAACCTTTCGGCTCCTCAAGCCGTCTGTCCTGAGGTAGCTCCTTTCACGAGCGAGGTTCGTTGTGGGCCGTGCCCAGCGTGCCGCGTGTCTGGTCGTCTGGCTCTTCCTGCCGGGCACCGCCGCCTCCCAGTCGGCCCAGTCGGCACCTCCAGACGCGCGGCCCACCGTTGCCGCGGTCCGGCTGCCCGCTCCGGTGCGGCTCGACGGCCGGCTCGACGAGCCCGTGTGGCAGTCCGCGCCCGTCGCCACCGACTTCCGCCAGACCGAGCCGCGCGAGGGCGAGCCCGCGGTGGCGCGGACCGAGATCCGGTTCGCCGTCGACGACGACGCGCTCTATGTGGGCGCGCGGATGTTCAGCGACGGCGTGCGGACCCGGCTGGTGCGGCGCGACGCCAATCCCGATTCGGACTACCTCGAGGTCATCTTCGACACGTTCCACGATCACCTGAGCCGAACGTTCTTCTTCGTCAACCCGGCGGGGTCGCGCCGCGACGCCATCGCCCCCGGCGGGGCCGGTGAAGACGACTCGTGGGACCCGGTGTGGGAGGCGAAGGCCGCGATCGACTCGCTCGGGTGGACGGCCGAGATGCGGATCCCGTTCTCCCAGCTCCGCTACGTGCCCGCGGCCGGCCAGACGTGGGGGCTGCAGATCTGGCGATACGAGAGCCGGCTCAACGAGGTCTCGATGTGGTCGTTCTGGCGGCGCAACGAGGTGGGCGGCGCGCCGCTGTTCGGCCATCTCACGGACCTCACGATCACCCGGCCACCGCAGCGCGTCGAGCTGCTGCCGTACGTGGTCGGCCGCTCCGCCAACCTGCCGCCGGGCGATCCCGGCGATCCGTTCGCGGACCAGCACCATCTCGACGGGCGCGTGGGGGCGGACGCCAAGGCCCTGCTGACGTCCAACCTCACGCTGTCGGCCGCCATCAACCCGGACTTCGGGCAGGTGGAGGTGGACCCGGCGGTCGTGAACCTGAGCGCGTTCGAGACGTTCTTCGAGGAGCGCCGCCCGTTCTTCATCGAGGGCGCCGGGCTGTTCAGCTTCGGCGGATTGAGCTGCTTCTTCTGCTCGAACGTCTCGAACCTGTCCATGTTCTACACGCGGCGCATCGGCCGCCGGCCGCAGGCGCCGGGTCTCGCGTTTGCCGAGGGCCCCTACGCCGACCTGCCCGACAACACGGCCATCCTCGGCGCGGGCAAGCTCACGGGCCGCACCGGCTCCGGCTGGTCGGTGGGGCTGCTCGACGCGCTGACGGGCCGCGAGCGGGCCGCCGTCCAGCGGGAGGACAGCACCCGCACCAGCGTCACGGTCGAGCCGCTCACGAACTACTTCGTGGGCCGGATCGCCAAGGACCTGCGCGGCGGGCTCACGCAGATCCGCGGCATGGCCACCTCGGTGGTGCGCGACCTGGGCGACCCGGGCCTGGCGGGCCTGCTGACCCGGCACGCCGAGAGCGTCGGCCTGGCCACGGATACCTGGTTCGGGCAGCGGACCTACCGCCTCATGGCGCAGTTCGCGACCAGTCAGGTGGCGGGCGACAGCGCGGCCATTTTGCGTCTCCAGCAGTCCAGCGCGCGCTACTTCCAGCGCCCCGACCGGGGACAGGGCTCGAACGGGCTGTTCACCGACCGGTACGACCCGGCGCTCACGACCATGCGCGGTTGGGGGCTGTACTCACGATTCTCGAAGGAATCGGGCGACTGGCTGTTCGAGACCGCGGTGAACGCCCGCTCGCCGGGATTCGAGAACAACGACATCGCGTTCCTCACCCGCGCCGACTACTTCTGGATGAACGGCAACGTGGGTCGGGTGTTCACCCGCCCGGGCCGCTGGTTCCGGGGGATGACCTATCTGGCCGGCGGGCAGCAGCAGTACAACTTCGACGGCGACCTCACCGACCGGCAGGTCCAGCTGTTCGGCAACGTCACGTTCCACAACTACTGGGACGTGCGGGCGTTCTGGATCCACCGGTTCGACGTGCTCGACGACCGGCTCACGCGGGGCGGGCCCGTCGTGGGACGGGCGGGCTTCAACTACTTCGAGGGCGGCGTCTCGACGGACCAACGGGCCGCCGTCGTACTCGGCACGAACGCGTACTACGGGCGCCTGTTCGACGGCGGCTCCTTTACCCAGGTGAACCTCAACGTCCGCTGGCGGCCGGCGTCGAACGTGTCCCTGAGCGTCGCGCCGACCTACGCGTACGACGATTCGCGCGCGCAGTACGTCACCACGGTCGCGGACCCCACGGCCACCGTGTGGTCGGGCGCCCGGTACGTCTTCTCCGACATCACGCAGCACGAGATCGCGATGGAAACGCGGCTCTCCGTCACGTTCACGCCCAGCCTCACGCTCGAGCTGTTCGCGCAGCCGTTCATCTCGAGCGTGGCGTACGCGTCGTTCAAGGAGTTCGCGGCGCCGCGCGGGCTCGAGAAGCTCGTCTACGGAACCGACGTGGGAACCGTCGTCACGCAGCCGGGGGATCCGCCGGTCTACCAGATCGACCCCGACGGCGACGGCCCGGCCGAGGCGTTCGAGATCGAGGACCCGAGCTTCACGGTCCGCGCGCTGCGGGCCAACGCGGTGCTCCGCTGGGAGTACCTGCCGGGGTCCACGCTGTTTCTCGTCTGGACCCGCAGCAGTGAGGACGCGCTCGCGGTGGGCAACCTCGACTTCAGCCGCGACGCGCGCGCGGTGTTCCGCGGCCCGGCCGAGAACATCTTCCTGGTGAAGCTGAACTACTGGCTGGGGTTCTGACCGGTCCGGCGGGGTTGACGGCGGCGGCCGTATGCAACAGATTCGTTGCAGACGGACGGAGGGAGCATGTCCAGGCGGATCCGGGAAACGGCGGCGCTGGCGGAGGCCAGTATCGAGGCCGGCGAGGTCGTCTTCGGCACGCGAGCCGGGCTGGCCGAGTGGGTGGGGACGCACCGGAGCCAGATCACCCGGGCCGCCCACGGCCAGGAACTGGGCGGTGACGAGGGGTGGCGCCTGTCCGGTCTTGCGGCGGTCGTCACCGCCCTCCTCGCGCTCTACGAGCCGGAAGCGGTGGCGGGGTGGCTGCGCGGCAACAACCCCCACCTCGGCAACCGCCGGCCGCTGGACGTGCTGGCCGCGGGTGATGTGGCGGCCGTGATGGCCGCCGTGCAGGCGGCGCGCACCGGCGCGTACGCCTGAGCCGCAGCGCGGGCGGGGCCTCCGGGCCCGGGAGCGCGCTGTGGCGCTGTTTCCCGTGGGACCCTGACGCGCCTCCCGGGGCGCCCTTCTCCGCGTCGCACCTCGCCCGCGGTCAGACGATCGGCCGGTTCGACCTCCACGACCGCCCGCCGGTGCGCTACCTCGCCGAGTCGGCGGAGCACGCGGTGGGCGAGATGCTGAGTCCCTTCCGCGGCACCACGTTCCACCCCTCGTACCTGCGCCAGGGCGGCCACCGGCTCGCCCTGGTCGAGGTGCGGCTCGCCGCCACGCTGGTCAAACGCATCACCGACTGCACGGATCCCGCAGTGCTGACCAGGCTGGACCTCCGGCCGGACGAGCTCGCGCATCACGACCGCACCCGGACCCAGGCCCTCGCGCGGCGGCTCCACGCGCGTCGCGGCACGGCCGGGCTGCGCTGGTGGTCCGCGCTGACAGGGGCGTGGCACACCGTCGTGGTGTTTACCGACCGGGAGCGGCGCGGGGAGGTGAGGTTCGGGACGGCGCGCCGGCTGGAGCCGTCGGACGCGGCGGTGGTGCGGGCGCTGGCGGTGGTGGGAATTCGCGTGAAATGACGGGCTGGCCGTCCCGCGGCCTATCGCTGGCTCTCGAACACGTACACCCGCTGCACGTCCAGCTCGTCATGGCCGATCAGGTGCAGGCGTCCACCGCGCACCACCATCGGCACGTAGGGGTCGCGCGTCATGCCGGTCAATTGCAGGGCGCCCAGGTACCGCCCTTCCGGATCGAACAGGCGGAACTGCACCTCCCCTTCGCGGACGGGCACCGAGACCCACAGGTAGCCGTCCGGATCCACGTACAGGCCGTCGAAGTACGGCTTGGCCCCGGGGATGCGGTCGAGGTCCAGGCGTCCGCCCATGTCCCGGAACTGCTTCACGTTCTCGCTCGCTACCCACGCCGCCCGCTCGGCCGCCGTCACGGGGGCCGGCGTCGCATCCAGGAGGATCTGCGCGAGCGTGTCCCCGGCCAGCGAGGATCGGAGGATCCGGAATTCGCTGCCATGCCCGCACCAGAGGCTCCCCCGGCCGTCCAGGTGGAACACCGGTCCCGAGGCGAACGGCACGCCGATCACCATGCCGCCGCGCCCCGTGCTCACGCTGAACGACTCATAGAGGGGGCCGGCCAGGAGCGGGAGCCGCAGCGTGTCGGGCCCCTGCTCCAGCTGCATCTCCGCGCCGGTGGCCGTCGGCCGGTCAGGTTCGAGCGGAACGGTGCGCTCCTGGAGCGCCGTCCCGAGGAGGACGAGCTGCTCCGCTCCTTCGTCCCCGACGTACCAGCGCTCGAAGATGCGGTCGCCGTCGAGCCCACCGGTAAAGGTCCAGCCGTAGAAGCCCAGGCGTCGCGGCACCATTCGGACGTAGTCGCCCTCGGCCGTGAGCACCGTGTAGCGGTTGCCGCGCTGGTCCACCACCACCAGCGTATCATCCGCCAGCCAGACCAACCCGTTGGCGTTGCTGTATTCGCCCGGGCCGCCGCCCTCGCGCCCCACGGAGCGGACGTGGGCGCCGTCGCGCGTGAAGATGCGCAGCTCGTTGGCCTGCCGGTCGAGCACGTAGATCCGGCCGGCCGCGTCCACCTCGAGGCCCGAGATGCCGCCGAAGAGGGTCGGCCCGGCTCCTTCCTCCTCGCCGAGCACCAGGGCCGGCGACAGCCGCCACGGCCGCCCGCCCTCCCAGATGCCGCGGGGGGGGTTGGTGACGCGCACCGCGCCACTGGGCAGCGTGTCCACGGCGCCGGTCCACCGCGCACCGCCATCCCCGCCGCCGCAGGCGGCGACCAGGGTCACCACCGCCATCGCCCTCGGGACGACCATCAGTTCTCCGCCCGCCGCTCCGGGAACAGCTTCCAGGCGTCGTGAGGATCCAGCTTCACCCCCGCCAGCTCCAGGGCGAACGCCAATGCCGGATCGCGCTCGCCGGCGAGATCCGCCGACGTCGGCAGCACGGCAATATTGGGAACCACGCCCGTGCCTTCGAGGCTCTTGCCGTCCGGCATCACGAGGTCCGACACCGTGACCGACATGCCGAACCACAGGACGCGTTCCCCGAAGATGCTGCCGAGCTCGAGCGGACGATAAATGCTGGTCATGACCGCTCCGGCCGAGCGGTCGCCCACGATGGTCGCGCGCCCCCGCAGCTGGAGCGTGCGGCCGGTCACCTCGGACGCGGAGGCCGACTGGCTGTCGAGCAGCACGGTCACCTCGCCCGCATAGGGCGTGCGGGAGACCGGCCGCACGAACAGCTCGACCACGGTGTCGCGGCGGACGTCGTTCGCCAGCGGAATGCTGTCGCCGAAGAAGTGCCCGAGGAGCCGCATCACCGTGACCACGGCACCCCCGCCGTTCCCCCGCAGATCGAGGATCAGATAACGGTGCTTCCGCGCCTCGGCCATGTGGCGGTCGATGGCTTCGTCGTAGTAGCCGACGCCCGTACCGGTCCGGAATCCGTGCATGCGCCAGACCATGACCGAGTCGCCGAACGACGTGCGATGGTGGTTGGGGTGCCCCGACTGCCGGCGCCGCTGCTCCTCCAGGAACCGACGCTGCTCGATGTCCTTGACGTCCGTGATCGGGGGGCCGCGCTTGAGGTCGGCCGTGAACGTGATGTCCTGCTGCTCGCCGTTTGCGTGCTCGACGAGCACCCGCATCCCGGGCCGCGGACTGAGCCGGTAGTAGACGTAGTTGACCAGGTGCAGGCTCTCCCGCGTGAGGCGGATGCCGTCCACGGCGATGACGCGATCGCCCACCTTGAGTCCCTGTTTCGCGGCGTCGCTCTGCTGCTTCACCGACACGGCATAGCACGCGTCACCGATGGCCTGCGCGCTCCACCCGTAATCGACGGTCACGGTGTAGCCGGGCGGATCGAACGAGGTGTGGGAATCGCGCAGGTTGGCCAGGAACTCGGCGACGGCGCCCATGATCTCCGGGAGCGAGCCGGCTGCTTCGACCGCGCTGTCGGCGGCGGCGTAGGTTTGATCCAGATCGACGCCGTGGTAGGTGGTGTCGTAGTAGTCCTTCTCGAGCTGTTCGCGGATCCGGCGGAGCATGCGGTGTCCGCGCTCGCGGTCCTGGCTCGACAGTTCGGGCGGCCGTTCCTGGGGAAAGGCCGTACCCGTCACCAGCACCAGCAGCAGCGTGATCAGTCCAGGTCGCGCCATCGGGCGCCTCCCGGAGCGGCAGGTCATCACGACCATGTGGGCGGAACCGGTGCCTAGCGCCGCCGTTCCACCTCCGGTCGGGGGCCGCCCCGGTGAGAAGGTGGGAAACGCCGCGGATGGCCGCAACTACTACCACTAGCAGGGGGGGTACCAGCGGGTGGCAGGCAACAGGGGCGTAGCCTCGTGTGGCTGCTGCGGTTACGCCGCTATCAGCAGCAGCAAGCGGGGCGCCATGACCTCCCTTGAGGACGGTCTGCCCGGGTCAGGGGAGTCGCGGGCTGAGAGCCCGCGCTCGGCCGAGGAACTGCGTTCTGAACGACCCCCGCCGAGCGGCGATCACCCTTCAGGGTGTGGTTGCTTGGCCGAGCGCGCCCTTCAGAGCGCGACTCGGATTACGGCTGCGGTTTCCGTACTACCGAGATCGTGAGCGACGACGGGTACAGCCTCGAGTGGTGCACCGCGCTGTGGGCCACCACGCCGGTCGCCTCGTCGTAGTTCCTGCCGCCGGTATTCAGGTTGCGGTCGAACCGCGGGAAGTTGCTGCTCGACACCTCGATCCGGAGGCGGTGCCCCGGGGCGAACCAGTTGCTCGTGGTCATCGGCTGCAGCGTGACCTTGTAGACCTGGTCCTGCTCCATCCAGACCGCGGGCCTGTCGTAGCCCTCGCGATAGCGCAGGCGCTGGATGGTCTCGTCCAGGTTGTAGGCGCGCCCGTCCGGGTGGACGTCCAGCAGCTTCACCGTGACGTCGGTGTCCCGGACGTCGCTCGAGACGTACAGGGTCACCTCGATGGGACCGCTCACCTCCGTGCCCTCGGCGAACGGCTCGCCCGTGTAGACCAGGATGTCCGGCCGCGCTTCCATCTCCCGCTGATCGAAGGCGCCGCCCTGGACGGCGTTCCCGGTGCAGCACACGTTGCCCCCGTGGGACGGCACCGGGTTCATGGGATCGTAGGTGAAGCGGTCCGGCCGGTCCGCGTCCGGCGGCCGGGTGGTGAGCACACCGTCGCCGTTCAGCGTGTTCGCGTTTCCGCGGCTCGACAGGTACAGCGTCACCGGGGCCGCGCCCACCGGAGGCCACGTCTCGGACGTCTGCCACTCGTTCAGGCCCATCGTGTAGTAGCGCACCTTGGGCAGCGTGTCGAGCAGGCGGGACGGCTCGCCCTTCAGGAACACGTCGAACCAGCCGAAGGTGAGCGCCTCGTAGTCGTACCGCGCGTCGCCGACCAGGCGCTCGCCCACCACCAGGCTGTCCGTGGCGCGGCGGTAGGCGCAGTGCAGGGTGGGCGCGATCACGGCGTACTGCTGGTTGGCCGCGGCGCCCTTCGCGGTGCGGCGCACGTGGTTGTACGCCGCGAGGTTGGGCCCCACCGACACGTCGTACCACGACATGAACCACAGCCCGGGCAGGTCGATCGGCATGTCGTCGTGCCACAATCCGCCGCGGTACCAGGCGGAGTCGTTGGGCGTCCGCTGGATCATGGCCCCGCCGGTGGGCACCGGCATCGAGTCGGCGAACACGCCGCGCGGACCGTCCAGCGCGCGATAGATGTCCATGACCGGGAGGTGCCGCAGGGCCTGCGACCAGTCCACCGGCGGGAGCTGCGGCGCCAGATCGAAGTACCGTGACGCGCGGATCAGGTCTTCCCTGGGCGTGTCCGGCGGGAACATCGGGCGGACCTGGTTCTGCTGGCCGTAGAGCCAGGCGATGAACAGCATCTGCACCGCGCCGCCGCGGTACCAGTTGCCCTGCTCGTAGTACGGGCCCACGCGGCCGACGCCCGCGCCGAAGCCCTGGACGTTCATCGCGGCATACGCGGGATGGCCCTGGGCGGCCACGGCCATCTGATACTCCGCCGTGGACGAGCAGCCCGTCGTCCCA
>DAINBS010000028.1:0-16204 GCA_036732805.1 Gemmatimonadales bacterium
CAGCGCTCCGCTTCAGCGTGTCGCTCACCGGGATCGCCGCAAGCGCGCCCATGCCCTGTTCCGCGGCGGCGATCACGCCGTCGATCTCGCCAGGCGACACGAACGGCCGGGCCGCGTCGTGCACGAGCACGATCCGGCATCCGGGATCGAGCGCCGCGAGCGCCGCGCGCACCGATGCCGCCCGCGTGGCGCCTCCGGCCACCACCCGCAGGCGTTCACCGAGCACCGGGGCGAGCCACGCCGGCGGGGCCGCCGCCACGTCGGGCGGGAGCGCGATCACGATGGCGCGCACCCGCGGGTGCTGCGCGAACGGGCGGATCGAGCGGAGCAGCATGGGGACGCCGGCGATGGGGCGGAACTGCTTGGGCACACCGGTTCCCGCGCGCTCGCCGCGCCCGGCGGCGGGCACCAGCACGCCCACGTCAGGCGGCGATGCGGGCGGCGAGCTCGGTGACATGGGCGAGGGGAACGAGTTCGACGCCGGCGCGCGCACGGGTGCGGCTCGACACGAACGCGCGGCGGAACCCCAGGCGCTCGGCCTCGGCGAGCCGGCGGTCGGTGGCGGCCACCGGCCGGATCTCCCCGGCGAGCCCCACCTCGCCCAGGAACAGCGCGTCGGCGGGGAGGGGGTGGTCCGACAGGCTGGACACAAGCGCCGCCACGACGGCCAGGTCGGACGCCGGCTCGATCAGGCGGACGCCGCCCGTGACGTTGACGAACACGTCCAGGTCGTGGAACGGGAACCCGCCCCGGCGCTCGAGCACGGCGAGCAGCACCGCCAGCCGCTTGTGCTCGAGGCCCGTGGCCACTCGCTGCGGCGTGCCGAACCCGGCCTTGGCGGCAAGTGCCTGGATCTCGATCAGCATCGGGCGGCTGCCCTCCATCATGGCCGTCACGGCGGAGCCCGCCGACTCGACGGCCCTGCCGGCCACGAACATCGCCGACGGGTTGGCCACCGGCTTGAGCCCCGCCGACGTCATCTCGAAGATGCCCACCTCGTCCACGGAGCCGAAGCGGTTCTTCACCGCCCGGAGGACACGGAACCCGCTCGTAAGCTCACCCTCGAAGTAGACGACCGTGTCCACCATGTGCTCAAGGGTCTTGGGTCCCGCGATCATGCCGCCCCGCGTGACGTGCCCCACCAGCACCACGGTGGTGCCGGTGGCCTTGGCGAAGCGCATCAGCCGGCCGGCGGACTCCCGCACCTGACCGACGTTGCCGGGCGCGCCGTCCAGATCGTCGGTGTAGGTCGTCTGGATCGAGTCCACCACCAGCACCCGCGCTCCCGCGGCAGCCGCCTGGGCGATGATGGCGTCCACGCGCACTTCCGCCAGCACGAGCACCGGGCCCGCGTCCTCCTCGATCCGGTCCACGCGCAGTCGGACCTGTTCGACCGATTCCTCGCCGGTGGCGTAGAGCGTCCGCACACCTGCGCCCTCGAGCCGGGCCGCCGCCTGGAGCAGGAGCGTGGACTTCCCCACTCCGGGCTCCCCGCCGATCAGGACGAGCGAGCCCGGCACGAGCCCGCCCCCCAGCACGTAGTCGAATTCCGTGAGCCCGGTGTGCAGCCGCGGCAGCCGCCCGGTGCTCACCTCACTGAGGCGGACCGGGGGTGGGCCATCCGGAGACGCAGACCGCCTGTCCGCCTGTCCGCCTGCCCGCCGCTTTGTGGCCACAACCTCCTCGACGAGCGTATTCCACGCCCCGCACGACTCGCACCGCCCGCCCCACTTGGGGTGCTCGGCGCCGCACTCGGCGCAGCGATAGACCGACCGCTGCTTAGGGGGCATCCGGCGCGTCCGTGCTGCGCTCGGAGAAGTTGTCGAACCGGGTGTACTGCTTGAGGAAGGCGAGCTTGAGCGTGCCGGTGGGGCCGTTCCGGTGCTTGGCGAGATGCACCTCGGCCATGCCTTCTTCGATGTCCGTCTTCTCGAGCTGCTGGCCGTACATCTCGGACCGGTAGATGAAAATCACGAGGTCCGCATCCTGCTCAATGGCCCCGGAGTCCCGCAGGTCGGAGAGCATCGGGCGGCGGTCGCTGCCCCGCTGCTCGGGGGCCCGCGAGAGCTGAGAGAGGGCCACCACGGGCGTCTGCAGCTCGCGCGCCAGCGCCTTGAGCGAGCGAGAGATGTAGCTGATCTCTTCCTGCCGGCTCTCCGAGCGTCCGACGCCCCGGATGAGCTGGAGGTAGTCCACCACGATGAGCCCGATGTCGTGCTCCGCCTTGAGACGGCGGGCCTTGGAGCGCATCTCCAGCAGGGTCAGGGCCGGCGTGTCGTCGATCCAGATGGGCGCGGTGCCCAGCAGCCCCGCCGCCCGGGACAGCTTGGGATAGTCTTCCGGCCGCAGGCCGCCGCTCCGGAGACGGTGCAGGTCCACGAACGCCTCGGCCGACAGGAGGCGCTCCACCAGCTGGTCCTTGGACATCTCGAGCGAGAAGATCGCCACCGGGGTCTTGCCCTCGAGCGCCGCGTTGGCGGCGATGTTGAGGCAGAACGACGTCTTGCCCATGGACGGCCGGGCCGCCACGATGATCAGGTCGCTCGGCTGGAACCCGTTCGTCTTGCTGTCCAAATCTGTGAAACCGCTCGGGATACCGCGTACCGATTCATCGCCGCGATCCCTCGCTTCGATGCGTTCCATCGCCTGCCACATCAGCTCCTTGATCCGCACGACCTCCTGGGTGCCTCGCGCGTTCGACACCTCGAACACCCGCTGCTCGGCCTCGTCGAGCAGCGTGCTGACGTCTTGCCGGCCCTCGTAGGCCGACTGGACGAGCTGGGTGCCGACCTCGATGAGGCGCCGAAGGAGCGCCTTGTCGCGGACGATGCGGGCGTGGAACTCGATGTTGGCCGCGGTGGGGACCGTGTCGAGCAGCTCGGCCAGGTAGTCCATCCCGCCAGCGGCATCGAGGTCGGCGCGGCGGTCCAGCTCGTCGCGCAGCACGAGCGGGTCCAGCACGTCCCCGCGGTCGAGCAGGGCCACCATGGCGCGGAAGATCCGGCGGTGCGCCTCGCGGTAGAAGCTCGCGTCCTCCAGGATCTGCACCGCCTTGAGGGCGGCATCCTGGTCGAGCAGCATCGCCCCGAGGACCGCCTGCTCGGCCTCGGGACTCCACGGCGTGCGCCGCAGCTGATCGTCGCTACCGGTCGAGGAGCTGACGGGCGATACGGACGTCATCCCACGTGGGTCGCTTCCAGTTCGGGTTCCGCAGGAGCGCCGCCGGGTGGTAGGTCACCACGAGCGGGATGCCCCGGTAATCGTGCACCTTGCCCCGCAGCTGCCCGAGCGACGCGCGGGTCTGGAGCAGGGCCTCCGCGGCGGTCGCCCCCATCGCGATGATCACCTTGGGCCGGATCAGCGCCAACTGCCGGTGCAGGAACGGCAGGCAGGCCTCCATCTCGTCACCCTGCGGCTTCCGGTTGTCCGGCGGACGGCACTTCACCACGTTGGCGATGTACACCGTCTCCCGGGGGCAGTCAATCGCCGCGAGGATGTCGTTGAGCAGCTCCCCGGCCCGCCCCACGAACGGCCGCCCCTGCGCGTCCTCGGTGGCGCCCGGACCTTCGCCCACCACCACCATGCGGGCATCCATGGGCCCCTCCCCCGGCACGGCGTGCTGCCGGCCCGCGTGCAGCCGGCAGCTCGTGCACGCGTGGATGCGCTGGATCACTTCCTCGAACGGCGCCTGCGCCACGGGGTCCGACTGGAACAGATCGTTCGTCGGGGTCGGGATCACGATGCCCTGCGGCGGAATCGGAGGCAGCTCGTCCCTCCACTTTGCCCGCGGCTTGCGCGCCTCCGGCGTGGCATGCTCAGGGGCCGGACGCGTCCGTCGGGGAGCGGATGCGCGTTCGGGGGTGGACGGCTGGTGCGGGGCCGGCGCCACCTGCCGGACCGCGGTCCCGTCATCCTGGGGCGGAGCGGGTCCCTCCACGTCGACGGGGGATGGGAGCGTCACCTGGCGCTCGCCCATGTCCAGCCGCTGCGCCAGGTAACGGCGCAGCAGCGACCGCGGGTCGGTCACAGCAGGCGCTCGACCGCGTCGAGCACGCGGGCGGCCGCGTGAGTCTTGGGCTCGAGCGGGCCGGGCACCTCGCCTTGACGGGTCACGAGGGTCACCCGGTTGGTGACGGCGTCGGCGCCGGCGCCGGCCTCCGCCAGGTTCAGGACCACCAGATCGAGCCCCTTGCGCTCGAGCTTGGCGCGGGCGCGCGCCAGGCCGTCCGCGGTCTCGTAGGCGAAGCCCACGATGCGCGCACCGGGCTTCCGCAGGGCGCGCGTGGACTCGAGCACGTCCGTCGTGGGCGCGAACCGCACCGCGAGCTCGCCTTCTTTGCGGGCGAGCTTGCCCGCCGCGGGCTCGGCGGGCCGGAAGTCGGCCGGGGCGGCGGCCATGAGCAGGACGTCGGCGGCGGGCAGGTGCCGGGCGACCGCGGCGGCGAGATCGGCCGTGGTCTCGACCGGCTCAACCCTGATGCCGGGCGGCGCCGGGAGCGTGGTCGGGCCCGAGACCAGGATCACGTCGGCGCCGCGCGCGTGGCTTTCAGCCGCCAGTGCATAGCCCATCCGGCCGCTCGACCGGTTCGTGACCACGCGGATGGGGTCCAGCGGCTCGCGGGTGGGCCCCGCGGTCACGAGCACCCGGCGGCCACGCAGCGCGCTGCCGCGGCCGCGGAGCATCCGGTTCACCGCCACCTCGATCTCTTCCGGCTCTGCCATCCGTCCCGGCCGCTCACTCGGACCCTCGGCCAGCGGGCCCACGTTCGGTCCGACGAAGGCCCAACCGCGATCCGCCAGGGTCCGCAGGTTGGCCTGCGTTGCCGGATGCGCGTACATGGCGTCGTTCATGGCCGGCGCCGCCAGGATCGGCCCCTCGCGGGCGAGCAGGATGGCCGTGAGCAGGTCGTCGGCGATGCCGGCAGCCGCGCGCGCGAGCAGATTGGCGGTGGCCGGCGCCAGCACCACGAGGTCGGGGGTCCGGGCCAGCGCGATATGGTCCAGGGCCTGGCCGGGTGTCCACAGCGAGGTCCGCACCGGCCGGCCCGTGAGGGCCTCGAAGGTCAGGGGGCGAACGAACTCGGCGGCCGACGCGGTGAGCACCACGTCGACCGCCGTTCCTGTTTCCGCGAGCCGGCGTGCAAGGGTGCAGGCCTTGTAGCTCGCGATTCCACCGGACACGCCGAGCAGAACGTGCCGGCCCGCGCCCGTCACGTCTCTTGCCGCCGCCGTCGGATCAGCTTGTAGGTGAGCCCGCCCGCGCTCAGCTCTTCGAGGGCGCGGGTCGTGAGCTTCTTTTCCAGGTCCACCGACTGATCGCGCGGGAAATCGTTCACGAAGCGGGCGAACTTCGCCGCCACCAGCACGCTCAGGTACTTGTTGCCCGCCCGGCGGGCCAGCTCATTCGGGGTGAAGATCCGCATGCTTCCGCTTACGTCCTTTCCAGGGTCGCGGCCAGGTCCGCGATTTCGCGGATCAGGGACCGCAACTGTTGCTCGAGGTCGGCCTGGCGCCTGGGCCGGTGCGCTTCCGCGTCGAGGATGGCCGCCACTTCCGCCACGGCCTGGGTCCGGTCGGCGTTCACGATCACGTAATCGTAGCGCGCCGCCTCACCCAACTCTGCCACTGCCGTCCGGAGCCGCCGCGCCACCGCCGACCGCTCCTCGGTGTTCCGGCCTCCCAGCCGGTCGGCCAAGGCCCTGGCCGAGGGGGGAAGTATAAAGACGCTCACCACGTTTTGGCACCGCTCCCAGACCTGACGGGCTCCCTGGACCTCGATGTCGAGCAGGACGTGCCGGCCCTCCGCCAGCACCCGGTCCACCTCGGCCCGGAGGGTGCCGTAGCGATGTCCCCCGTACTCGGCCCATTCCAGGAACTCGCCGGCCGCCACCCGGCGGTCGAACTCGGTGCGGCTCAGGAAGCGGTAGTGCTCGCCGTCGCGCTCGCCCGCGCGGGGCGTGCGGGTCGTGGCGGACACGCTGAAGCCCAGGTCGTCACGGGCGGCCAGCAGCGCCTGGGCGATGGTGGACTTGCCCGCCCCGGACGGAGCGGACAGGACGAGGAGGAACGGGATCACTCGACGTTCTCCAGCTGCTCGCGGAACCGCTCCAGCTCCTCCTTCATGGCCACGACTTCGCCCGTGATGACGGCGTCGTTCGCCTTGGAGCCGATGGTGTTGATCTCCCGGAGGAACTCCTGGGCCAGGAAGCCGAGGCGTCGGCCGCCGGGGGCATCCGCGACGAGGATCTCCCGCGCCGCGGCGAGGTGGGCCTCCAGCCGGACCATCTCCTCGGTAATGTCGAGCCGGTCCGCGAGGAGGGCGATCTCCAGGGCGAGCCGGTCGGGATCGGGCTCCCGCCCGTCCATGAGCTCGGTAACCGCCTGCCGCAGCCGGTCGCGCTCGGCCACGACGCGCGCGGGGGCGCGCTCGCGAATCCGGCCGAGGGCCCCGGCCAGCAGGTCGAGCCGCAGGGTGAGCTCGCGGACGAGCGCGCGCCCTTCCTGCTCACGCATGGCGGCTACGCCTTCGAGGGCGGCGTCCACGACCGCCACGACTTCCGCGGGATCGACCTCGGGCGGCTCCTCCACTCCCCCCTCGTAACGCAGGACATCGGGCTGGCGCGCGAGAAACGCGGTATCCACGTTTCCGGGCAGGGACAGCGCGTGCCGCAGGCGTTCGATGGCGGCCAGGATGGCGCGGGCGCGCTCGATGTCCACCTCGATCTCGGTCGTGACCTCGGCCGGGACCTCGAGCCAGCGCGCGGTCAGGGCCACGTGCCCCCGCTCGATGCGGCCGCGCAGCCGCTCGCGGAGCATGCCGTCGAGCGCCTGCAGGGTGCTGGGCAGGCGGAGCTGGGCGTTGAAGTGGCGGTGGTTGACGGTCCGGATCTCGACCTGCAGCCGGCCGCCCGCCACCGAGCCATCGGCAAGACCGAATCCGGTCATCGAGCGCGGCACATTCCCCCCAGACTCGCGCGGGCGGGGTAAGGTAGCCCCCGCTCCAGACCGCCGGTAGGCGGGCTCAGTTGTGGAACAGCCACTTCACGCCAAAAGTCTGACGGTTCCGCGGATATTCGTACCCCGGCACGAACCCTTCTTGGGAGCGGAGCGCGTTCTTCAGGCTGTAGAACAGGTGGAAGGACGCAAGCTCGAACTGCAGGAACGCCTCTCCCACCGAGGTCCCAGGTAGCGGGATCGGGTCGCCGTTCTCATCCAGCCCCGCAACACCTGCGCTCCAGGCCTCCACCGCGATCTGGACCTTCAGGTCAAAGGCGCGGCTGGGAAACGTTCGCACGAACTTCGACCGGAACGTGACGGACGCGCGGCTTTGGCTCGGGGGCTGGAAGGCGGGAGCCTCGCCGCTGATCGGGTCCGCGAACCACCCGGCGAAGGTCAGCGAACCGAGGGAGACCGACAGGTCCCCGACGGCGTACGTCGCGGCCTGCGTCGCGCCCAGGACGGGAAATCCAGCCAGGACCGCAAGGTCAGCGGGCGTGAACGCGTCCCGCTCCTCAACGCCCGCGTGCAGCGTGAGCCGGCGGGAGGAGATGCCGGCGCGCGCCCCGAGGTCGAGGGTGGTCTGGGCCGTGTCCGCCGTGAGCACCGGGTGGGCCACCGCGTCCGCCCAGCGGACGTCGCCGGCAACCGAGAACGGTCCGGCGTGCAACCCCAGAGACCCCCACGCGGCGCGGGACTCGCGGTCGCCCTCGTGGGACGCCCAGCGCGCGCCGCCCGAGAACACGACCCACCGCAAGGGGAGCCAGCCGGCCGACAGCTCCGCGGCCATTGGCGTGTGGTCGTCGCTCGCGCGCGCCACGAGATCCACGGTGGCCTGCGAGCCCGCCACGCGGAGCCCGAGGAAGCCCCGGTTCACCGTGCGCCGCCCGAGGATCGTGTCGGCTGTGCCCGAGTCCGCCTCCCACGAGGTGGTCTGCAGGCCCGCCTCGAACGAGACACCCTGCCGGTCCGGGCGCGTGCTCGCCACCAGCCGCAGCAGCGACTCGCGGCGGCTTTCCTCCCGGGCCGGGACTGTCAGCCCGATGTCGGTCGCGCTGGCTTCGCGGTCCAGCGTGAGGGAGCGGAGCTCGTACCGCGCGGAGAGCAGCGGCGTGGGAGTCCAGTCCACCGCGGCGCGCAGGTCGAACCAGCGGGCTTCGCGCGTCTCGCCCTGGCCGCCCTTGGCGTTCAGGTAGTCGCCGGACAGGTCGAGACCGATGCCGTTGGCCCAGCGGTACTGGAAGAGCCCCGCGTACCCGGCCGACTTGAAGTCGCCGTTCAGGATGCGGAGGTAGGTCCGGGCGCCCAGCCGCTCGGAGCGCTCGGAGACCAGGTACACTCGGAGGAGCGCGGGATGCCGTTCGACCTCGACGCGCCGCAGGCCGATCAGCGAGATGCGGCCGGGGTCCACCGCCACGGAGTCCGCGCCGAGGGCCACGAGCGGCAGGCCATCGTACAGGATCTCGATGCCCGCCGCGCCGCGGCCGGCGTACAGGACGGGCGTGGGTTGGCCGGCGAAGCCGGTGCGCGCGACGTACACGCCAGGCACCTCCGCCAGCAGGTCCGCCAGCGTGTAGCCACTGCTCCAGATCATCGAGTCACGTGAGAATACCAGGCGGGCTCCCGGTGCCAGCGGTCCGGGAGCGACTTCGGCCACCGGGGCCGGCCCGACCACGGCAACGCGGCCCGTGTCCGGCGGTGTGGAATCCGGGCGTGCGGCCTGTCCCCACGCGGGAGCGGCCGCCAGCAGCAGGACGGCGGCCAGGCGAAGCCGCGGTTGGGGATGGCCCAGCCTCACCCCCGAACGCGCGCGAGCACGAATTCGCTGAAGAGCCGGACGCCGAGTCCCGTGGGACCCTTCGCGAGGCCTGGGCGCTCGGCGTCCAGGTAGGCCGTGCCGGCGATGTCCAGGTGCGCCCACGGGTAGCCGTCCACGAACTCGCGCAGGAACCAGCCGGCGGTGATGGAGCCCGCGGGCCGGCCGCCCGAGTTCTTCACATCGGCCACGTCCGAACGGATCTGTTCCCGGAACTCATCCCACAGCGGGAGCGGCCAGCACCGCTCGCCCGCGCGGTCACCGGCCTGGCGGATCTCCTCCACCAATCGGTCGTCGTTGCCCATCAGGCCCGCGGCGTGGTTGCCGAGGCCGATCACGACGGCCCCGGTGAGCGTGGCGGCGTCAATCACGCACGCGGGCTTGTACCGCCGCGCCCACGACAGCGCGTCCGCGAGCACGAGCCGGCCCTCAGCGTCGGTATTGCCGATCTCGATCGTCTTGCCGAGATGCGAGCGGACCACGTCGCCGGGCCGCGTCGCGGTCCCCGACGGCAGGTTCTCGGTGGACGGGATCAGGCCGACCACGTTGAGCCGCGGCTTGAGCTGGCCCAGGGCCTCGAACGTCCCCAGCACCGCCGCCGCGCCCGACATGTCGTACTTCATCTCTTCCATCTTGTCCGCGGGCTTGAGCGAGATGCCGCCCGAGTCGAACGTGATGCCCTTGCCCACCAGGCAGATGGGGGCGTCGCGTCCCGCACCGCGGTACTCGAGGGCGATGAAGCGGGGCTCCTGCAGGCTCCCCTGCGCCACCGCCAACAGGGCACCCATCCCTTCCTTCTCCATCTGCGGGCGGGCGAGCACCGTCACCTTGAAGCCGTAGGCGCGGGCGAGCTCCCGGGCAATGGTCGCCAGGTACTCGGGCGTGCAGACGTTCCCCGGCAGCATCTGGAGGTTGCGGGCAAGGCGCTGGCCGACCCCAACGGCGTGGCCCCGCGCGCGTCCGCGATCCACCTCGGCGCGGACTTCCCGGGTGACGATGATGTCGAGCGACTCCACCGGGCCCTTGCCGTCCCGCACCGCCTTGAGCTGGACGAACTTCCACGCGCCCTGCATCGCGCCCTCGGTGACCACCTGCCCAAGCGCCTCGGCCGGCACGCCGGTGTGGGTCTCCTGGGTGACGTAGAGCGCGACGGACTTGGCGCCGAGCCCGAGGGCCCGGCGCACGCCCACCGCAGCTGCCGTACGCAGGGCCGCGCGGGTGATCTGCGCGTGCTCGCCCAGCCCGAGCAGGAGCACGCGCCGCGGGCCGCGCACGCCGTACAGCAGGGTGGCCTGATCCCGTTCACCGGCAAAGTCGCCGGTGGCGATGGAGCGCTGGATCGCACCGCCCGTGGCCTCGTCGAGGCCGAGCAGTGAATCCGGGACCTTGCCGTGCAGCTGGCCCGAGGCCACCACGAGCAGGTCCACGCGCACCTGCTCGGGCGGCACGATCTTGACCGCGGTCTTCACGGCTCAACGCTCCATGTGTGTGATGATGGCGTCGGCGAATCCCGAGGACTTGAGCTCGGTCGCCCCCGGCATCTGCCGGGCAAGGTCGTACGTGACGGTCTTGGCGGTGATGGCGCCCTCGATGCCCTTGATGATGAGCGCCCCCGCTTCGCCCCAGCCCAGCTCCTCGAGCATCATGACGCCCGACAGGATCACCGAGCTCGGGTTCACCTTGTCCTGGCCCGCGTACTTGGGCGCGGTGCCGTGGGTGGCCTCGAAGATGGCGTAGCCGTCCCCGATGTTGGCGCCAGGTGCCATGCCCAGGCCGCCCACCTGGGCCGCACAGGCGTCGGACAGGTAGTCGCCGTTCAGGTTGGGGGTCGCGAGCACGGCATACTCGTCCGGCCGCAGCAAGACCTGCTGGAACATCGAGTCGGCAATGCGGTCCTTGATGACCACCTTGTCACCGGCGCTGCCCGCCCCCAGGTCCGCCTCGGTCACGGTCTGGGCCGCGAACTGCTCCCGGGCCACTTCGTATCCCCAGTCCCGGAACGCCCCCTCCGTGAACTTCATGATGTTGCCCTTGTGCACGAGCGTCACCGAGGGGCGCTTGCGCGCCAGCGCGTACCGGATGGCCTTGGCCACGAGCCGCTTGCTGCCGAAGGCGCTCATGGGCTTGATGCCGATGCCGCTCTGCTCGCGGATCTTGGCACCCATGGTCTCCACGAGGAACGCCCGGACCTTGTCGGCTTCGGGCGTGCCGGCCCGGTACTCGATCCCCGAGTACACGTCCTCGATGTTCTCGCGGTAGATCACCACGTTCATCCTGCGGGGCTCGCGCACGGGCGACGGGACGCCCTCGAAGTACCGAACCGGCCGGACGCACGCGTACAGATCCAGCAGTTGCCGCAGGGTGACGTTCAGCGAGCGGATGCCGCCCCCCACGGGCGTCGTGAGGGGGCCCTTGATGGCGATGCGGTGCCGCTTGATGGTCTCCAGGGTGGCCGCGGGGAGCCATTCGCCCGTGGCCTTGTACGCCTTCTCGCCGGCGAGCACCTCCAGCCAGGAGATCGTCCGCTTCCCCCCGTACGCCTTCCGGACCGCCGCGTCGAACACCTTCTGCGAGGCCCGCCAGATGTCCGGCCCGGTGCCGTCGCCTTCGATGAACGGAATGATCGGGTCGTCGGGGACCCGATAGGTGTCGTCCTGCCAGGTGATCGTCGTGCCCGTCATCGCCTCATCCCCATCCCGCCGCCCCTGCGGCGCCGTCGTGGTCTAGTGCCAGGTGAGCCCGAGCGTGAAGAGCAGCACCTGTCCCGATGAGATTCCGGCAAACGCGCCGTTGTCGCTTTCCATGGTGTGGAACAGGAAGTCCAGGTTGGGCGTGAGGTACAGGTTCGAGCCGATCCTCAGGTCGTAGCCCGCTCCCACCGTCCCGGCAAACCCGCCCGCGGTGGTAGTGGTCGTGGTCGAGCCGGCCGTGGCGCTGACGGCCCAGCCCGCGAAGCCCACGCCTCCCTTGACGAAGAGGCCGCGGCCCGCCGGATAGAACATCGCGATCGCGGTGGCGCCGCTCTCGGTGAACGTGGCGCCACTGCGGTCCCGGCCCCACCCCGAGATCTCGCCACCCAGCAGGAACTTGGGGCTGATCGTGCCGCCCAACCGGACGTAGCCCCCGACACCGGCCCGAGCGCCGTCGGCGAAATCGGAGAGGTTGACGCCGCCGCCGAGCCCGAACCCCACCCAGAAACCGCGGTGTTCGGGGGCAGCCTCCAGCCCCTGGGCGCGTACCACGCCGGGGAGCGCCAGCCACAGGGCTGCCATCACGATGGACGTTACGCGCATGGTGATCCTCCAGGTCGGGGTTTCCGGAGCGCCGAAATGTAGTGGCGCGTCACAGGAATACCCGGCCTTTCGTGAATGGCCAGTTCTCCCAGAACCGGGAGTAGTAGAACCGGGTCTTGCCTTGGGGCACACGCCACCAGGGGTGGTCCTGATCGTCGTTGGGCGACGGAACCTGGTGGTCCTCGACGGCCACCGTCCCGCCGCAGAACGGGCAGCGGTAGGACGTCTGGCCAGGCGGAGCCCACCAGACGTAGCGGGCCCGCGCGATCTCCGGCCACTC
Organism: Gemmatimonadales bacterium; assembly: GCA_036732805.1. Taxonomy (GTDB): domain Bacteria; phylum Gemmatimonadota; class Gemmatimonadetes; order Gemmatimonadales; family GWC2-71-9; genus JAOTWJ01. Next base: position 12,386 of record DAINBS010000028.1, read on the forward strand.
GGCGCAGTCGTGCGCAGTGGGCTGAGCCCTGGCCGGGGGATCGCCCACGGCCTGGTAGAACCCGCAGAACCGGCAGCAGCGGAACCGGACGGTGCCGGCCCCGACCACCCGGGGCCCGTAGAACCCGACCCGACCACACGCCGGACACGGAGCCGGATCCCGCCCCTCCGCAAACGCCGCGAACGCCTCTTCGTCCCACGCCGTGAGCGGGTACGACAGTCTGGCAGCCGCTTCGGGAAGGGGAGTCAGGCTCTGCGCCACGTGGTCCGGGGTTGGGGCAAAGGCCGGGATGAACCGTGCTGGGCCGGCGGCGAACGGGGGGGAATCTACACGGCTGCCCGCGGGGGAGGAGGGTCCTGCAACCCTTTGGGGCATAGTGGCATCTAACGTGGTGACAGCCGGAATTGGGCGCGAAACAAAGCCGCCGCCCGAGCGTTGAGAGGGGAGGAGGTGCAGGATGACCGCATTGAGCGTGGCAATGACCGGATCGGTTCACACGGGCGCGTGCATAGCGGTCCCCCGGAGCCTCATCGAGCTGGCCGGACGCCTCGCGGGGAAGTTCGATCAACCCCTGACGCGGGAGTACTGCCTGCACGACGCGTCGGGCAGGCCGGTGGGCATCATCCGCGCCGCAGCGGGCCGCCCGGCGGTTGGCCGCGATGCGCCGACGGTGTACCTGCGCCGGACCCACTAAGGGTCCCGACGCAGGTCACCATCGGGCCGCCTCTGGCGGCCTTTGTGTTTGCCCCCCTCCAGGTACGTGGCCGGGCGCACCGGGTTGCCGCCCCGCCACACTAGCGCGATTCACGACGACCTCACGGTGGGTTCATGCGTGCTGCCACAAGCTACGATCGATCGTATCCCGATTCGCTCGTGTCTGGCGGCCTGCGGGAGGGCCCGTGGCACGGGGTGTCCTGACGAGCCGATGTCCTGGGAACTCTCTCCTGGAGGCTCCATGCGGAAGTCAGTCGTCCTGCCAGCCTTGCTGTTGGCGCTCGGCATCGCGGCCTGCGCCGACCGCGAACCCGCGGCGCCAGCCGGTCCCGAACTCAAGAAGGTCACTCCGCCTCCGGCGGACGCCGACCTCGTCGCGCTTGGAAAGGCCATCTTCTTCGACGAGAACCTGTCGCTCAACGCCAACCAATCCTGCGCCACGTGCCATGATCCGAATTGGGGTTGGACGGGGCCGAACGCCAGCCTGAACGCCGGCGGCGCGGTGTACGAAGGGTCCATCGCAGGCGCCTTCGGCGGGCGCAAGCCCCCCACCTCGGCCTATGCCACGGTGAGCCCGATCTTCCACTTCGACGGAGAACTGTTCATAGGCGGCAACTTCTGGGATGGCCGAGCCACGGGCGAGCGACTTGGCAACCCGGCCGCCGAGCAGGCGCTCGGCCCGTTCCTGAATCCGGTGGAGCAGGCGCTGGCCGCTCCGGCAGACGTGATCACCCGGATCTGCACGGGGTCGTATGCCGACCTGACCGAGGCCGTGTGGCCGGACGAGTTCTGCGACGACCCGGCGTACGCGAGTCAGGCGTACGATCAGGTCGGGATCGCCATCGCGGCTTTCGAGGGGTCGCCCGAGTCGAACGCATTCACGTCAAAGTACGACCAGTCGCTCCGCAGCGGAGCCGTGAAGCTCAGCAAGGAGGAGCGTCGCGGACTCGCGCTGTTCAGGGGCAGAGGCAAGTGCTCCAAATGCCACCCGCTCGGCGGTGGGAACGCGCCCGCGCTGTTCACGGACTTCTCGTTCGACAACCTGGGAATCCCGGAGAACCCCGCGAATCCGCAGTACCCGGTGGCCGATCCTGGCCTGGGTGGCTTCCTGCTTTCCCGTCCGGAGTATGCAGCGATGGCCGAGGACTTAATGGGCATGCACAAGGTCCCGACGTTGCGCAACGTGGATCTGCGGCCCGACCCGACGGACGTGAAGGCGTACGGCCACAACGGCTACTTCAAGAGCCTGTGGGAGATCGTCCACTTCTACAACACCCGGGACGCGAAGCCCGTGTGCGCCGGTGCTTACACCTCGGCCGAGGCGATCGTGGCCGACTGCTGGCCCGCGCCCGAGATCGCGGACAACGAGAACAGGGAGGAGTTGGGTGACCTCGGCCTCAGTCTCGAGGACGAGATGGCGATCGTGGCGTTCCTGAGGACGCTGTCGGACGGGTTCTAGGAGAAGCGTCCCCCTTGCCCACTACAACAACGGGGCCGCATGCCGCGGCCCCGTTGCTGTTTTCGGTGTTCATGCCCGAGGAGGGAGTCGAACCCACACGCCCTTGCGGGCACGGGATTTTGAGTCCCGCGTGTCTGCCATTCCACCACTCGGGCAACCGCGGGGGAATATACCCGCGGTCACCTGAGTCGCGCTTCGATTGACGGATTGGAGAACGCTGACCCCTTGCCTGCGACGGACCGTAACCTCCGGGTCTACTGCCGTCGCGCTGGGTTCATCCGCTGCTGGATGAGTTCCTGCACCTGGCGCTCCAGCCGCGCCCAGGCCAGCACCAGCTGAGCCCGCTGCACCGGATCCAGGAACGCCTTCACTTCGTCCTGCTCCACCTCCAGGCGCTCCACGCGCTCCCGCTGGAGCGCGCTCAGCCGGTCGAGCAGTCGGGCGACGCTGTCCCGGTCCGCGGCCACGCCAGGGCGCAGCTGCCCCTGGAGCGCGGCGACGATCCCGCGCTCCCGCTCCTGCAGCTCGCGCCGAGCCTGCCACTGGCGCCGCACCACCGCCTCCAGCCGTCCGGCCTGGTCGTCGGTGAGCCCCGCCTGGGTCCGGTAACTCTCGAGAAACCGCTGCACCACCTGTTCACGCAGCCGTTCCGGGTCCTGGCGCACCTGGGCGGCGAGCGGCGACGCGGTGAGCAGCACGAGTACGAGCAAATCCAGGACTGAGCGCATCATCCCTCCATCAGGGCAAGCAGCCTCTCGAGCTGCTCCGCATCGAGATCGTCGAGCGAAAGATTCGAAGACACGAGCACGGGCGTGCTCTGGTCCAATGAATCGAGCACCACCCGTAGCTCGGACGGGGACAGGTCGAGCAGGCTTGGCGTGAGCCCCATCGGCCGCCCGACGGCCGGCGGGGTCCCTTCCGTGCCGAACGTGAGAAACCCCGCCCCGGCCACCAGCACCACGCCGGCCGCCGCCGCGAGCCACCGCCACCTCGAGGGCTCCGCGCCGGTCCCGTCCGGCTGGGCCAGCCGCGCGCGCACCCGCGCCACCACGCGGTCCACGTCGAGGCGAGTCCCCGCCTCATCCCCCAGCCGCGCGGCCAGCTGCTCGAGGTCCCGATCCGAGATTCCCATCGACCCTCCTGCCCTTCTTGACTCTGCCCCTCTGCCCCTCTTTTCTGCTTCTCTGTCCCCCTCTTCTGCCCTTACTGCCCTCACTCCCCTTCTAACGCTCTCTTCAACCGTTTCATCGCATGGTGATAGTGCACCCGCGCCGCCCCCGGCGTCGTGTCCAGGGCCAGCGCGATCTCGTCGTACTCGAGCCCCTGCTGCGCCCGCAGCAGGAAGACGTCCCGCTGCATGGGCGGCAGCAGCACCACCTCCCGCTCCACCCGGGCCAGCAGGTCGCGCTCGACCGCCTCGGCGTGCGGGTCGGCGGCGCCATCGGCCACGTCGCGGTCTCCCAGCGACACCACCGACCGACGGCCCCGCTTCCGCCGCAGGTCGGTGAGGGCGTTCCCGGCAATCGTCATCACCCAGGTCCGGAAGCTCGCGCCGCCCCGGAACCGGTCGATGTGGCGAAAGCCCCGGAAGAACGCCTCCTGCACCAGGTCCTCCACGTCCTCGCCCGCGCCGGACGCTCCCAGGA